>JASHRH010000035.1 GCA_030037475.1 Acidobacteriaceae bacterium | reverse complement strand
ATGCAGAAACTTGCCCTGGCTCGGCGTGACGGCAATATCCGGCAGGCCGGCCGCAGCACTCGCCTTCCGCGCCGCGTCGAGTGCGGGATCGGGCGAGAGCAGCAGCTCGTCCATGTACTCTTCGACGGCGACCCAAGTCTTCTCGGGCTTGTTCTTCGTGTTGCCACGCGAGCGGGGTTTGGTTTCGCGTGGGTCATGAGGCAGAGACCAGTTCGGAGAAGTCGGCGATGGAGGAAAAGCCGCTGAGCACCTGCGCGATGAGAGCGAGGCGATTACGCCGCACCGCTTCGTCGTCGACCATCACCATCACCTTGTCGAAGAAAAGATCGACGTGAGGACGCAGGGTGGCGATCTCCTCGAGCGCCCGGCGGTATTTTCCTCGTCCACGCAGATCTTCCACGATCAGTGCGAGCTCTTCCACCTCGACGTGCAGGGCCTGTTCGGCTGACTCCTTCAGCAGCTTTGCATCCACGGCATCGCCCATCGCAATCCCCTTCTCCGCCGCCTGGCGCAGGATGTTCTTGATCCGCCTGAACGCAGCGGAAATGGCCGCCAGATCTTCTGAGCCGCGCACGGCGGTGAGAGCCTCGGCGCGCGCGATGGCATCGCGGACGTCGTCGGCGCCCGTAGCCAGCACCGCGTTCACCACGTCGTAGGCGAAGCCGCGCACGTCGCGCAGGTAAAACTCCAGGCGCTCGCGGAAAAAAGCTGTCAGTTTTTCGCGGATCTCCGCGCCGCCGTCCGCTGGAAGCGTGCAGAGCAGATCGGAGACGGACAGCGGCAGTCCCGATTCCGCCAGAATCTTCACGATCGCGTTGGCGGCGCGGCGCAGCGCGAAGGGATCCTTCGACCCCGTCGGCTCCAGGCCAATGCCGAACATCGCTACCATCGTCTGGATGCGGTCGGCCAGGCCGAGCACCTGACCTTCGATGGTCGGCGGAATCGGGTCCTCGACCGCCGCCGGTGAGTACTGCCAGTAGATCGCCTGCGCGACGGTCTCGCCCAATCCCTGCGCCCGCGCGTACAGGCCACCCACAATGCCCTGCAGCTCGGTAAATTCTTTCACCAGCTCGGTCGTCAGGTCGGCTTTCGCCAGTCGCACCGCCTGCTTCAGCGCCTGCATGTCCAGCGCGACGCTGCGCTCCTCCAGTGTCGCGGCCAGATTCTCCGCGATGCGCAGATTCGCCTGTGTCTTGTCCCAGTAGCTGCCCAGCTCCTTGTGGAAGGTGACAGATTTGAGCATCTCCACGCGGTCTTCGAGCGGCGTCTTCTGATCCACGTCCCAGAAAAATCGCGCATCGTTGAAGCGCGCCCGCAGCACACGCTCGTTCCCGTGCCGGATCGTCTCGACTCCCGTTTCCTCCGGGTGCGTGTTCAGCACCGTCAGGAAGTACGGGCCCAATTTGCCGTGCGTATCCTCCACCGCGAAATATTTCTGGTGGTCGCGCATCACCGTCACCAGCACTTCTTCCGGAAGCGCGAGATATTCGCGATCGAAGGTGCCCATCACGACAGAAGGCCACTCGGTCAGATGAGTCACGGTCTCAACGAGCGCGGTATCCTCGCGCCAGCGCGCGCCGGGAATGTCGCGCGTCTCCTGGTCGAGCGCCTTGCGAATGCGATGCCGCCGCAGCCCCACGTCCGCCGTCACCCTGGCAGCTTCGAGCGCGCCCACATAATCGTCGGGATGGTCGATGACGACGGGCTCGCTGCCGTACAGGATGCGATGCCCATACGTCTGCTTGCCCGCGCGCACGCCCGCGAACTCCACCGGGATCACCTCATGATCCAGCATCGCCACAATCCAGCGGATCGGCCGCACGAAGCGCTCCGGCTTCTGTGCCCGCCAGTACATGTTCTTCGGCCAGTAGAGCGCGGCCAGCTCCGCCGCCAGCCGTTCGCCCAGCAGCTCCGGCGCGGGGCGTCCACGATACGTCACCGTCGCGGATACATAATCCCCCTTCGGCGTGGCAGTCTTCTCCAGAGCCTCGACGCTGACGCCTGCTTTGCGCGCAAAGGCCTGAGCGGCGGCGGTGGGCTGTCCGTCTTTGAAGGCCACGCTCCAGGCGGGTCCGGTCATCCGCTCCGTGGCGTCCGGTTGGCGATCGAGCACGCCGCTCACCTGCACGGCCAGCCGTCGTGGCGTGGAGTAGCTGTGCACCTCGTGTGCCTCGCCCAGCAGTCGCTCGCGCTGCAACAGCGCCACCACGCGCTCAGTCAGTTCCTTCTCGGCTGCCGCGATCATGCGCGCCGGAATCTCCTCCATTCCCGCTTCAAACAGTAAATCCGGCATGGCTAGGCGGCCTCCGTTTGCTGGCGTTGCGCCGCATAGGCTTTGGCCACGCCGACCACCATGTTGCGAATCCGCGCCATCACCGCAACGCGCTCCGTCACGGAGATGGCCCCGCGCGCATCGAGCAGATTGAACAAGTGCGAGCACTTCAGGCACAGCTCGTAGGCACCCAGCACCGGAAATCGCTTCAGCGCGGCGCGCAAATCCTCATCTGTCGAAGGCGCGGCGTCTGCGTGCACCAAACGGTCATGAATCTTCTCGTGCCGCTCGGCGGACTTTTCCGCCTTCGGGCTGAAGCGCGCGTGGAACTCGTCCAGCAGCGCCTGGCATTCGGCCTCATACAGCCGCAGATGCTCCCAGAGCTTGCTGATGTCGGCCGCCTCGAAGTTGTACACCGAAAGCTGCAGCTCCTCCTGGAGACGAACCTCGCCGTAGGTGATCGCGCGGTCCGTTTTCGGATCGCGCGCCCAGACAATGTCATAAATCGAATCGACGTCCTGCAGAAATGCGGCGATGCGTTCCATGCCGTAGGTGATCTCGCCGGAGATGGGATCGAGGTCCATGCCGCCGCACTGCTGGAAATAGGTGAACTGCGTGATCTCGAGGCCGTCCAGCATCACCTGCCAGCCCACGCCCCACGCGCCGCCCACCGGCCACTCCCAGTTGTCTTCCTCGAATTTGATGTCGTGCTCGCGCAGGCGAATGCCGATCGCCTCCAGAGAGTCCAGGTAGATTTCCTGAATGTTCGCCGGCGGCGGCTTCAGAATCACCTGCAACTGCGTGTGCTTGTAGAGGCGATTCGGATTCTCGCCGTAGCGGCCGTCGGCCGGGCGCCGCGAAGGCTGCATGTAAGCAATGGCGACGGGGTCAGGGCCGAGCACGCGCAGAAAAGTATCCGGCGACATCGTGCCCGCACCCACCTCCACGTCATACGGTTGCGCCAGAACGCAGCCGCGCTCCGCCCAGAAGTTCTGGAGGCGCAGCAGCAGTTCCTGGTAGGTCATGGTGGACGAAGTAGTTGGCGTCAACGCTGGCTCTCGTCTTCTTTGATTTGCTCTAACGATTCTATCGGCAGCGCGTCTTTGGCGCATCATGGGTCGCTCGCGGTGCAACCACGCGCCTGCTCACCGAGTCCCAACCCGGGTGAGCGCACCCGGCACAGTCCGCATCGGCATCTCCGGCTGGACCTACAAGGGATGGCGCGGCGTCTTCTATCCGAAGAAGCTGCCGCACAAGCGCGAACTCGCCTTTGCCGCGGAAACTTTTCCCACCCTCGAGATCAACAGCACGTTCTATTCGCTGCAGCGGCCATCGAGCTATGCCAAATGGGCCGCCGAGACGCCCTCCGGGTTCGTCTTTGCCATAAAGGGTTCGCGGTATATCACCCACCTGCACCGCCTGCGCCACGCCATGGAAATCCGCCATCCCAGCTTCGTCGCGTCCGAATTTGTCACCCTGCTGCCCGGCTCAGGCGGCAATCTCTGACGACGCTATGGCGATCACGGCGGGAACTTCCGCGTCGCTGCCCCTGCGATTCCGCGCAAAGACGCAGGCGGCAGCCAGAATCAGCATCGGGAAACATTCCATCGTGTAGCGCTGTTCGGGATTGGGCATGGTGGCGATCGCCACGCTGCGCAACAGCATGTATACGAGCAGCACGCCCGCCAGCGGCACGCGCCGCCGCGCAAAACCCCAGGAGGCCAGCATCACGTAGCCGAGATTCACCAGGCCCAGTGCGATGGCAAGCATGCTGTCGGCCGGATGGTCGGCAACCGCCCACCAGTTGTCCTCGACGTCGAAGAGCTCCGTGCGCGGGCGCATCCACATGTCGGCTACGCGGAGCACCGGCATCACGACGTAATAATCCAGTGGATGCTTGCGGATGCGCTGCGCCGCCAGCGCGGCAAACTGGACGTCGAGCGCGGGCGTCACATCACGAACCCGGTTGTGCTCCGCGATCAGCGCCCTCGTCTCGCGGCATTCCTGCGCCGAAGAGCACGCGCGCGGCGGAATGTCTCGCAGATCGATGACGTCCGACTGATTCCAGGCGACGTTCGCGGTGTCCACAAAGTCGATCGACCAGGTACGCAGCCAGCGATGAAAGCCGCGGGGGGTGAACTCGCCGGGATTGTTCGCCGCGCGCGGCGCAAGCGGCTGAAAAAGGTGGAAGGTTCGCGCATTGCGCAGCGTCCACGGAACCAGCGGCAGCGCAGCCAAACACGCGGCGAGCGCTGCCAGGCGCAGCGAACGTCCAGCGCCCAATCCCTTCCGCCCGTACCAGAAAACCGCCGCGGCGCAGACCGCCAGCAGAAGTGCCCCATCCGGGCGCAGGAGCGAAGCAAATCCCGCCGCAGCAGCCAGCGCCAGCAGCGGAGCCATCGCAGTTTCCCCGGCCCGTGCGGCGCGTACAAATCGCGCCAGCGACCAGATCGCCAGGCTGACGCAGGCGATCGACAGGCTCTCCGTCATGCCGGCAGCCGTGTATGCAGCTGTGAACGGGCAGAAGACCGCCAACAGCAACCCAGCCCATGCCACTTTGCCTGAAACCTGCGTGCGCAGGCAGTCGAACAGGAGCCAGCAGGCCCCCAGGTCGACGAGTATCTGCAAAGCCAGTGCCGCACGGATGCGGTCCCGCCCAAAAACCGCGAAGACCACGCCGAGAAACAGCGGATAGCCGGGCAGCCGGATGAGGCTCGGGACGATGTGCCCCGCATGAACAAATCCGTAGACGCCGTGATGGAACCAGTTGTCGGCCAGTTGCGTGTAGGCAGCGGTGTCGTCGTCGACTGTAACCGGCAGAAAAAGATAATACAGGCGCAGCGCCAGCCCCGCGGCCAGCACCAGCGCGATGGCCCACGACTCCGAGTTGCGCCTACGACGAAATACCACGTCCCGTTGTACCACCGCGCACACGCGGCGCGACCCGGAAATTATCCTTCGCCTGCTGCGATCTTCTCGGTCTTGCGTGACATGCGCGCCGTGCGCTCGATCTTCTCCCAGTTGAAAGGACGGCCCTCAATGGCCCGCTTGAGTGTGCGAAACAGCACGACCGAGAAAATCTGCCGGTAGGAAAAGCGCTGCAGCCAGATATGGAAGAGCAGCCAGCCGTCGCCCTTATTCGCGGGATGCCGCGGCTCCAGCAGAAAGGCCAGCGTCGAGGTGATGAAGTCGATGACAAGGAAGATGAAAAAGTACGCCAGCAGCTTTTCAAAGCTGGCCGCGCTGGCGGTTTCGGGATGGAAGTGCAAATCCACCAGATACTGAATGACCCCGGCGGCGAACATGATGTCGATCAGCGGCGACACCAGCGGAAACAGAATCTGGAAGATGAGAATGTTGGGCAGCGCGAAAAAGCCCATCGCCCGGTTCGTGCGGACCGCCTTCCAGTGCTTAAAGACGGCCTGCAGGATGCCAAAGGACCAGCGGAAGCGCTGCTGCATCAGACTGCGCGCGGTGGCCGGCGCCTCAGTAAACGCCAGCGCGTGATCGTCGTAGATGACCTTGTACTGCTGCTCCAGCAGGTTCATGGTCAGGTCGGCATCTTCCGCGACGGTATTCACGGGGTAACATCCGCCGTGCTTCACGGCGCTGGTGCGCCACGCCCCGATTGCTCCAGGCACAACCGTCACCACATTGAACAGATCCATCGCGCGGCGCTCGAAGTTCTGGCTGGTGATGTATTCCAGCGCCTGCCACTGCGTCCAGAGATTGATGCGGTTCGCTACCTTAGCATTGCCGGCCACGGCGCCGACGCGTGGATCGGCAAACCACCGGACCAGCTTCGAGATGGCGTTCGGCGCAATGATGGTGTCCGCATCAATGCCGACGTACACTTCCTCGTCCACGTAGTTCAGGCCGTAATTCAGCGCCGCGGCCTTGCCGGAGTTCGGCCTGGTCAGCACCAGCAGGCGCCGCGCGGCAATCTCATCGGGGAATGCTTCGCGTACTGTCTCGAAGGTGCGGTCCAGCGACCCGTCGTCCACCACGATCACACGAATGTCCGGATAATCCGAGTTCAGCACGGACCGGATCGTGCGCACAATCACTGGTTCTTCGTTGTAGGCCGGAATCACCACGGCGACCCGCGGCCGGTACTCGCCGGGCGGAAGGTGCCGCTTCCGCAGGCGATCGATCAGGGCAAAAATGCCGATCAGCAGCAGCCGCGCGCTCATCAGGACGTCGCCGACAAAGAAGACGTCCACCAGAAAATGCGCGAAGACGGCAAAGAAGAAGAACGCGACCCAGTCGACGCGCGCCTGCCAGCGCAGTCTCGGCGCGATCGGCGGCATCACCTCCGCCCGCGTCTTTCCCATCAGATCCGAAACGAGCACGAATTTGTAGCCGCGCGCGCGCAGCGTCGTGATCAGCATCGGCAGCGCGGCCACCGTCGCCGAGCGATCGCCGCCGCCGTCGTGCATCAGGATGATGCTGCCCCGCATCCACGGCAGCGTCTTCATCTCCTGGATCTGCTCGAGCACGCTGTCGGTAATCTCCTGCGGCGTTTTGCGCGGGTGCTCGTTCCAGTCGTTGGTGTCGATCTTGTCGCCAATGATGGTGTAGCCCATCTGCTGGATGCGGTACGCGGGCGCGGCTTCCGCGTTGGTGTCGGGCTCCTGATCGATGGAATACGGAGGCCGGACGAAGAGCGTGTGAATGCCCAGCTCGGCGGCGAAGAGCCGCTCCGTGCTGTTCAGCTCCAGCATGGCCTGGCGGGGTGTGATTTCCGCGATGTTCGGATGCGTAAAGGTGTGGTTGGCGATCTCGTCGCCCTCGGCTACCTCGCGCTTTACGATTCCGATGCTGTTGACCGCCTCTTCGCCGATGACCATGAACGTGCCGGGCGCGTGGTACTGCTGCAGCACGTCCAGAATCTTCGGCGTCCAGGTGGGATCCGGCCCGTCGTCAAAGGTCAGCGCCAGCTCGTGAGGATGATACCCATACTGCTCGATCACGTAGGACCGCGGCAGGCTCGTCATGTCCTCGTCAATCAGCGTGTAGTTGTCCGAGGCCATCTGGATCGTGCGCTCGCCCGGCTCGGGCGCGGAGACGATGCGCAGGATGTCGCCCTCGCCTTCGGTGTCCACGTCCTGGCCCGGCGGCACCACATACAGCCGTTCGGGAGCATCCTTTGCCTGAGGATCGTTCCAGACCTTCCACAGCGAGGGATCTTCCTCTCCGAGCCGCCACAGCGCGAAGGTGCGGATACCCATCAGATTGCCGGCCCGCATCTCGTTCAGCGCCGTCACTGCATCCAGAAACCACACCTGATGGCGCAGGTGCGTGTCTTCATCCACATAGGCAAACGATGGATTCAGCTCATCCCCCGCCAAATGCACGTCCGCATCCGCGTCGGCCGCCAGTTGCCAGGCGTCCTGCACCGTCAGGTCGTCGACATTCAGCACCTGATCGGAGACCTTCCTGCCCTTCACCGGTTCGGGCATGGCCCAGTCAAAACCATAGTTGCCAATCCCGCAGATCAGCTTCTGCAGAGGGACATATTTGAGAGCGCGGGTCAGATTCGCTTCAAACCATGGCTCACTGGCCACCGGGCCCGGATCGCTGGTCTCCTCGTGCTCGTCGTAATTCATCAGGATGACGCCATCGCTGTTGCGCGACATGCTGCGCAGTACCGCCGCCGGCGCCTGAGACGGGAGGTTGACGTAGACCTTCAGGTGTTTCGCCTGAAAATCGTGGTGCAGTTCCCCAACCCATTCCGCGTACAGCTGCTGGTCCTCGTCCGGAACCTGCTCGAAATCCAGGGCGATCCCGCGATAGGAGGGATTAGCGTACAGGAATTGGTCCAGCTCGATGTGCAGGCGCTGGCGCGCCGCGCGGTTGCGCAGCATTCGCCCGATCACGTCACCCTCCCACTGCTGGGTGAGGGTGTCGTAATCGTTCAGCATGGGGTAAATCTCGGTGTCTTCATGGGCCGCCGCAATCACGTCCCGCACTCGGTTCTGAGGATCGACCGAGTGAGAGCCATCCGGACCCACCACGTCGTAAAAGCGCACGGGAAACAGCGGCGTCGCACCCACCAGGTTGCCATCCGGCGAGATGACATGCAGCCAGTCCGGAAACAGGATGTCGATCTGGTGGATGTGCGCCTTCAGCGAGTCGTAGTCCGCCTCGTCGTTCTCATAGAACGCTGCGCGCAGCGGCTCATCCTGATTGGGCACGATCTCGGACGCGCGCCGCCGCGGACGCCGGTACGCGGGCCGCGCCGTCCCGATCCTCCGCACCATTTCCTGGCGCTCTTTCAGCGCCTTGTAATTCGGCTTTTGCGTCGGCAGCAGCAGCTCGGGCAGGTTCTGCCGCGAAATCACGCTGAAAATAAAGACTGCCAGGACCACCGTGAACCCCACCACCAACACGTCGGTGAGCCGCCGGAGCACTTTCCGGCGCAATTGCCTGGGATCGTAGAAAACCTGCTTCATCTCAGATTGGTTATGTGTTCAATCGTACGCTACGGACGCGCGGGAACCAGCGCCTGAATCCATTGTTCCGGCCCGCCTCCCGCGTCGCTGCGGTCGCCGGAATCTCATGTGCTGCCAACACTTTCCCGTTCCGCCGCGACCCGCAGGCTGGTCTAATAATCGCAATGCTTTCTCCGCGGCTGAAAAAAACAGGGCTGGTGCTTCTCCCGCTGCTGGCCGGAGCCGCTCTGCGCCTCTGGTTCATCCGGGCCTACCCTGAAACCGGAGGCGATACGCTTATCTACGGCGGGATCGCCAAAAACTGGATGCTCCACGGCGTCTACGGCGTCTCCACCCCCGAGGAGGGCCTCCACTCCACGCTCATCCGGCTGCCCGGCTATCCTTTATTTCTTCGGCTCTGTTTTCATCTGTTTGGCATCGAGCGCTACGTTCCCGTCCTGCTGCTCCAGGCGCTTGTCGATCTGCTCACCTGCCTGCTGATCGCCGGCTTTGCCCGTCGGGTATGGAACAACCGAGCCGGCTGGTGGGCCCTGTGGCTGGCCGCACTCTGCCCCTTCACTGCCAACTACACCGCCGCTCCGCTCACCGAAACGCTGGAGCTCTTCTGCATCGCTCTCGCCTTCTATGCTCTGCCGCGCTTCCTCGATGCGCCCGGCTGGAAATGGGGGCTCATTCTCGCCTTCGCCTGGAGCTACGCCGCCCTGCTCCGACCCGATGGTCCCCTGCTGGCGGTCGCCCTCTGTCCGGCCATCGTCTTCTATGGCCGTCGCCGCTGGGGAGCGGCGCGCATGGCGCGTTGGGCCGTTCTCTGCGGCGTCCTCTCGATCCTTCCCTTCATTCCCTGGACCATCCGCAACTGGCAGACCTTCCACGTCTTCCAGCCCCTCGCTCCCCGCTACGCCGTCGATCCTGGCGAAAGCACCACTCCCGGCTTCACTCGCTGGACCAGAACCGTCTGCGCGGATTTCGCCTGCACCTGGGATATTTACTGGAATGCTAACAGCGATCCCATGAATCCCGCCAGCCTTCCCGCTCGCGCCTTCGATTCGCCGGCGCAGTACCACCAAACGGTCCAGTTGCTTGACGCCTACAACGACGATTGCTGTCAGATCACTCCCCAAATTGACGCCGGTTTCGCTGCCCTGGCCGCGCAGCGCATTCGAGCCCATCCCATCCGTTATTACCTCGAACTGCCCCTCGCGCGCCTGGCCGACATGTGGCTGCGCCCGCGCACTGAGATGCTCTGGATCGAGGTACGCTGGTGGCAGTTTGAAGAGCATGAAGGGGAAACGGAGTTCGCCTGGGCCTACGCCGCTCTGAACCTGGCGTATCTCCTCGCCGCTCTTATTGGGTTCCTGAAGCGCCCGCGCTTTTGCGGCGCGATTCTCGCCTTCGTGCTGCTGCGCTGTCTGCTGCTGCTCACGCTGGAAGCGCCGGAGCCGCGCTATACGCTGGAGTGTTTTCCGCCGCTGATCGCGCTGGCCGCCATCGCGTTCGCCGGTCGCGCCCGGCAGCCCGAACCTCAATTCGAGCCGGCGCTCTCTCAGTCGTCTCCCTGATCCAGGCCCAGCGACGTTACCTGGATGCGCCCCGCGCACACGCTCATCGGCTGCGATACGGAAAACGTCCGCGTGGTGCCGGGAGCGGTGACCAGGAGTCGCGCAACTCTGGAGCAGTTCTCTCCGGCAGACCACACCACCTGGAACGCCGCAACCGCTTTCGGCATCAGAACCACCTCGCCCGAGGCGCTGCCTGCGCTGCCCGGCGAGGCTGCTGGACGCGCCAGCGCTTCAGCCATCTCCTCGCGCACTTCCTCCGTCGTCATCTTCTCTACCGCGATGCTGCCCAGGCCCTGCCCTTCTCCGTTGAACAACGCCACGATGGGGTAGCCGCTCAGACGACAGGCAACGTTGGTCTGATTCCGAAATCCCAGCTTGACTGAGTGATAGTTGCCGTGCACATTGCCGGCAATCTCCTGCACCTTCAGCGCATCCGGCGAACACGGCGCGGCCTGCGCTGCGGAGACGATCTGCGAAGGAGCAGCCGTGCGTTTGGGCGCGGGCACGATGTACGGAGCGTTGGGATTGGGATCCCGCGACTGGCTCGGGGCGACGGCCTGCACGAACATCGACGACGCAGGCGCAACTCCGGCGCAGCCAGGGCACAGGGTCAGGAATAAGCCGGCGGCAACGGCCAGAGCTGCGGAACGGAAGAGCACGGCGCTTCCTTCTTTCGCCAGCTAAGATGTCGCCGTGCCGCGCTGCGTTGCAACTCGCGCGCCGAGGGTTGCCTGCCAGCCAGTAAAATCGGTGCATGAAACCCTTGCAGGGACAGGCGGCTCTGGTCACAGGCGGCGCTAAACGCATCGGTCGCGCCCTTGCTCTGGCTCTCGGCACAGCCGGCGCTCAGGTGGCCATCACCTGGCGCGAATCGGAAGCCGACGCCCGCAAGACGCTGGCCGATCTCGAGGCCGCCGGTGTGCAGGCTTCGGCGTTCCGCGCCGACCTCCGTCACCCTGAGCAGATTCGCGCTGTCGTCGACGCCGCCGCCGCCCGCATGGGCCGTCTCGACATCCTGGTAAACAATGCCGGCCGCTACGAAACGGCTGCCCTCGAATCCATCACCGTCGAGCAATGGGACGCGATGTTCGAAGTCAACACCCGTGCCCCGTTCCTCGCAGCGCAGGCCGCCTACCCGCATCTCAAAGCCGCGCGCGGCCGCATCGTCAATATCGGCTCCCTGGGCGGCATGCATCCCTGGCCTACGCACGCCCATTACTGCACGTCGAAAGCCGCTCTGCACATGCTCACGCGCACGATGTCGAAGGCCTGGGCGCCGGAAATCAGCGTGAACTGCGTCGCGCCGGGCATGATCGTCACCGGCGAGTTATCCGAGGAATATGAGCCCTTCGCCCGCCGCACGCCGATGAAGCGCAACGGCACCGTGGACGACGTCGCCGCAGCGGTGATGTTCTTCGTCACCGGCCCGCACTTCATCACGGGTCAGGTGCTCAGTGTTGACGGAGGCCTGGGACTGTAGCCCCGCCACGTCCGGAAGTTGGTGCTATTGCTGCGGCGACGGCCAACGCCACGCAGCTACTTCCCGAAGAACCTCGCGAACAGCCCGCCGTGCCGCGCCGGCTGGTGCTCGTACGTGTACACTCCCTCCGGCTCCGGCTGTGGCGGGAGTTTCCGATCCTCAAACGCCGCCCGGGGATTCTCGATGCACAGCCGATCCGCCGTCGCCTGTCCGCAGCGCTTCGCGATGGCCTCGCGCGCCTCGCTCATGCAGGGCCGGCGTCCCTCCAGATTGTGCGCGTCGGTGGCGATGAAATGCACCCAGTTCTTTTCGATCATCTCCCAGGCCAGCGCCTGCGCCCGCTTGCCGAAGCGCCCACTCAGCGATGCCGCTGTGACCTGCACCAGACATCCCGTACGCATCCATTCCGCCATCTGTCTGTGCTCGTGCTGCAGCAGCGGATTTCGCTCCGGATGCGTGATGACCGGCCGCATCCCTTTGACGGTGAATTCGTAGAACGTATCGGCGATGTTCTGCGGGATCGTGAATTCCGCGAACTCCACCAGCAGA
>JASHRH010000341.1 GCA_030037475.1 Acidobacteriaceae bacterium | reverse complement strand
TATGCGCGCCTCCACGGCGGACGAGGCGATCCGTCTCGCCCCGCCGCGTCTGCTCAATCTCGAGCAGGCCATCGAGTTCATCGCCGACGACGAAATGGTCGAGGTGACGCCGAAATCCCTCCGCCTGCGCAAGAAAATCCTCCGGAGCAATCGGCGGCCACGGCGGAACGCGCCGGTGACGGCGTAGGAATCCTACGCCGCCTTTTGCGCCTGCTCGTTCACACGATTCGCAATCTGCGTCAGCAGATGGTCCGCGTGACCCTCTTCCCTGATCGTCTTATCGAGCAGCTCCGCGTCGGACGTGAGGCCAAGAATCTGCGCCCAGTGGCGCGCCGCGCCATAACAGGCGATCTCGTAATGCTCCACGCGCTGCCCCGCGGAAATCAGCGCCGCATCGCGCACATCGTCGTCTGCCGCGTCCTTCACCATATCTTCCGTTTCGGTTACCAGCGCCGCCATTACTTTGCACTTAATCGGCGAGGCCTCGCCCGCCGCATTGCTCAGAATCTGCTCCAGCCGCGTCACCTGCTCGCGCGTCTCCTGCAGGTGCGACTGGAAGGCCTGCTTCAGCTGCACGTCCATCGCCTTGTCGATCATCTTCGGCAGGGCTTCCGTGATCTGCTGCTCGGTCGAAAGCAGAATCCGCAACTGGTTGATGTACAGCTTGCGCAAATTGTCGGGATTCGCAGAAAACATCTTCATGACTTGTCTCCTCCTCCGTAGGATGCGTGGCGGTCTACAGCCCGCGGTAGCTCCCTCCGTCCACCAGAATCGTCTGTCCCGTGATGCTCGCTGAAGACTCCGACGCCAGCCACACCACGGCGGCAGCCACTTCTTCCGGCGTCGCCATCCGTCCGATGGGAATGTCGCGCTCCAGCTCGCGCTGCACCTCTTCCACGGAAATACCGCGGTTCTTTGCACGCTGCTCCAGCAGGCTGCGCGAGCGGTCCGTCGCGGTAAACCCCGGGCCGACATTGTTTACCGTGATGCCGTCGCGCCCGAACTGCCCCGCCAGCGAGCGCACCAGGCCCATCATGCCGGCGCGAATCGTATTCGACAACACCAGCTCCGGCACCGGCTGCTTGACGGTGTAGGACGTGAGCGTGACAATCCGCCCCCAGCGCTGGCGCTGCATGTGCGGCAGCGCCGCCTGGGCGAAGCTGACCGCGCTGCGCAGATTCAGCAGCCATGCGCGTTCCCAGTCTTCCATGGTGGTCTCGAGGAACGGCTTCGCCGGCGGCCCTCCGGCATTGGGCACACAGACATCGATGCGTCCGAGGCGGCTCGCCGTGGCGGACACGAAGCCCCGCACCGCGGTATCGTCCGCGACGTCCAGCGACTTCGCAAAGGCCTGAACCCCGAATCGGCTCTGCGCCTCCGCGGCCACCGCATCCAGCGCCTCCTGGCGCCGCGCGCACAGCGCCACATGCGCGCCCTCGGCAGCCAGAGCCAGCGCGATCGCTCGGCCAATGCCCTGGCTCGATCCGGCCACCATGGCCACTCTGCCCTTCAGTCCGGTTTCCATGCGCCCTATGATAGTTCACACAGGCGCCATCGCTGACGCACAGGCTCTGCGCCTGCATTCTTCGGTTGGAAGGAGATCCCCGCTTGCCCAACACCCAGGAACTGCAATACACCGGCTTCGACCGGATTCCCGTCGAAAATCTGAATCCCCTCATCTCCCGCCAGATGGTCTGGGGCGAACGGGCCATGCTGGCGCGCATCGTGCTCCGCAAGGGCGCGGCGGTGCCCGAGCACAACCACGAGAACGAGCAGATCACTTACATCGTGGAAGGCGCGCTGCGCTTCACCCTGGGCGATGGCCGCGTGCTCACCGTCAGCGCCGGCCAGGTGCTGGTGATCCCGTCGAACCTGCCGCACAGCGCCGTGGCCCTGGAGGACACGCTCGATCTGGATATCTTTGCGCCGCCGCGCGCCGACTGGATCGCCGGCACTGACGCCTATCTGCGCAGGTAGCCGCCCGCGAAAGCCGCGGCCTATGCTCTGGCAACCTGCTGCCCCGGCACGGCCAGCCGGCAGCAGTTGCGCCCCGCCGCCTTGGCCGCATAGAGCGCCACGTCCACTTCGCGCAGCACCAGTTCCGCGCCAGGATAGTTCCAGTCCGCGCTGGCCAGCACACCCAGGCTTACCGTCATGCCGATTTGTCCAACCGTGGTCGGGATGGGCGCGGCGATGATGACCTCGCGCAGCTGCTCGGCACGCATCATGGCATCCGCGGCATTGCATTGCGTCAGCACCGCCAGGAACTCCTCGCCGCCGTAGCGTCCCACCAGATCGTAGCCGCGGATAGCGCCGGCAAACCGGAAGGCGATCTCGCGCAGCACTTCGTCGCCCACGGGATGCCCGAAGCGGTCGTTCACTTCCTTGAAGTGGTCGAGGTCGGCGATCAGCACCGACATGCAGAGGCTCTCCCGCGCGCTGCGCGCCAGCTCCCGCTCCAGCATCTCCAGAATGGCGCCCCGGTTCAGCAGCGACGTCAGCGAGTCATGGCTGGCCTTGAAGTGCAGATCTTCCCGGGCACGCTTCAGCTCCGCCTCCGTCTCCTTGAGCGCGGTAATGTTGCGGCCGATGCCGATCACTCCGATGGGATGGCCGCCGGGATCGCGCAGCGGCACTTTGGTGGTGAGGATGTAGCGGATACGGCCATCGGCTTCACGCACGTGTTCGTCGCGGCTGACCAGCGGCTCGCCGCTCTCGATCACTCTCTGCTCATCGTGGAAGAAACCGGCCGCCACGCTTTCCGGATAGAAATCGAAATCGGTCTTGCCGATCAGCTCGGCTCCCGATCGAACGCCCATCACCTCTGCCGTGCCCCGGTTGGCCAGCAGGAACCGGCTCTTCGCATCCTTTACGTAAATGAGATCGGGCAGACTGGCCAGAACCGCGCGCAGCATCGCCAGCTCGCCCGGAAATTTCTCGCGCACTCTGCGGCGTCCGAGGCGATCGACAAGAAAGCGCCACGACACCGCGCCAACCGCGAACAGGAGGACCAGGCACAGGGACAGGATCGCCCAGTGCTCCAGCGCAACCGCATGTGGAGCGATCCATGATCCCGCTGCCCATCCTGGTTCGGCCATCGCCGTGAGCGCTCCGGGTTGCGGGAAAACTTCCATCGTATATTGCTGTTGGCCAGCGGCCTCGCTCCGCTCCTTCCGCTGCTCCTGGCGACAAGCTTTGGCCGCCCCGCAAGCATACACCGGCGACAGCCTGCGGCAACAGGCTTTCTGTCCAGCGGATGCACCCCTGTGGTCACGGACCTTTGCGGTTCAGGATCAGGACCGAGTGACAGCCAGGGAAGGCTCTTATGCCGGGAGAACGTTCGGAGCACGGCCAGGAAGGCGCAAACTTCCAGGCACGGAGAACGGCGCCGGCTACTTTTTCCCGGCGGCGGCCTTTTGTTTGGCCCAGCGGCGCCTTTGCGCGGCGGCGATGCGGGCGCGGGCTTCGGCGCTCAGCACCCGCTTTTTACGCGGGCGGTTGCCGAACGAGTGGGTAACCCGGGAGCCGCCGTTGCTCTGGAGCAACGCGCGCACCTTCTCAAGCCGGCTGATCTCTTCATTGACTGCCGCAAGCAACTCTTCACGAGACATAGGGTTTTCTTTTTCTCTCTGAATGATTTTTGTTGACAGCAAGTTATCCGGGGAACAAACAACTTCTTTGTCCACCATAGCAAATACTGTGAAACGTTACAACGAAAGATTCCTTATACCCTGGAATCGAGCTCTGAAGACGAAGGGGTACTACAGGAATACTAAGCCGGCAGCAGGCAGGCCGCCGGGATCGTGCGCGCGCGCACATTTCCGGCGGCTTCAATAATTCCCAGGACGTATATTGCAGTGAGGGTAAATTCCGGGCCGGGCTGGCATGGGACTACATACTCAGAACGAACAAGCTACCGAGGAGGCCTCGCCCGCTGTCTTCCGCCGGCCACGTTCCGCAGGACCTGACCGGGTCATCCGCGCTGGACGCGCCACTCTGCGCCTGCTGATCCTCTTCTTCACGCTCCTCGAAATTTCCGTTCGCTTCGTCCTGCTCCGGCTGCGCCGCGGCTCGCGCATGGCGTTGCGTGATCGTGCGGAGTGGCTGCATCGTTCCTGCTGCCCGGTGCTGCGGCGCGTCGGCATCCAGACCGCGGTCCGCGGACCCCGCCCCGTGCGTGGGCTTATCTGCGCGAATCATCTTAGCTATCTCGATATTGCCATCTGCGCGGCGGCTGTTCCCTGCGTCTTTGTCTCCAAGCGCGAAGTCAGGAGCTGGCCCGCCTTTGGCCTCTTCGCACGCTGCGCGGGAACCATCTTTCTCAACCGGCAAAGCCATACCAGCGCCGATGCCGTCGCTGCGGAAATGGCCGAAGCGATGGAGAGCGGCGTCCCGGTCCTGCTCTTTCCCGAGGGCACCATCACCGATGGCTCTGAGGTACTGCGTTTCCATCCCACGCTGCTGGAACCAGCGATCCGGAAGGGGCTGGAAATTGCGCCCGCCGCCATCGCCTACCGCCTACGCGGCGGCGAGGAACGCGATCTCTGCTATTACGGCGATATCTCCTTTGTGCGCCACCTGCTGCGCACCCTGGGACGCGTGGGCATCGCCGCGGAGCTCGAATTCTATCCCGATCCCGCCGTATATGAGGAGCGCGGAGCGGCTGCGCTGGATCTGCACGACAAAGTAGAAGCTATGCGCCGCCGGCCTTGGCCCCTGAGGGGCGATCTGCCAATCTAACTCGGCTTACTCTCCGCCTTCTTTCTCTGCGATTTCCTGAAGTTGTTTTCTCCAGTCCAGCGATTCGACAAACACCCGCGACTCCCGCCAGTGCTCCCGCACCAGCACGTGCAGCTCCAGATATACCCGCGTGCCCAGCAGCGCCTCGATCGTGCGCCGCGCCCCCGCACCGATCTCGCGCAGCTTGCTGCCACCCTTGCCGATCAGAATCGCCTTCTGCCCTTCCCGCTCGCAGTAAATCGCCGCCGAAATGCGAGTCACGGGGGACTGGCCGTCGAGGCGGCGTTTTGTCAGGCTCCGCGGCGACGGCTCTTCGAATCGCTCCACCACCACCGCCGATGCGTACGGAACTTCCTCGCCGGTCTCCAGCAGAATCCGCTCCCGGATCAGCTCCGCGACCAGAAACCGCTCCGGCTGATCGGTGAACTGATCCTTCGGGAACCAGCGCTGCCCTTCCGGCAGATATTCGGCCAGCTTGTGCAGCAGCAGCTTCAGCCCGTTGCCGGTTTTCGCCGAGACAGGAATCACCTCGGCGAACTTGTGCAACTGGCTCAGCCTCTCGATCAGCGGCAGCAACCGGTCCTTCGGGACCAGATCGATCTTTGTAATCACCAGAAAGACCGGGCAGTCCAGCCTGCGGATCATCTCCAGGGCCATCGCTTCCTCGCTGGCGCGGTCCAGTTGCGGCTTTTCCGGCGCATCGCTCGCGCCCTCCTGCGCCAGGCTTCCCGCAGCCTTCACCTGCGGTTGTCTTCGCACCGCATCCACCAGCAGCAGCACCACGTCGCGCGTCTCCAGCGCCTCGTGGATCTCGTGCATCATGCTGCGATCGAGCTGCGATGCCGGCCGATGAATCCCCGGCGTGTCGACAAAGACGATCTGCGCAGCTGGGTGCTTTCCCTTGCGCTCCGGCACTTCGACAATGCCGTGAATGCGCGTGCGCGTCGTCTGCGGCTTCGCCGTCACGATGGCAACCTTCTCGCCGATCAGTGTGTTCAGCAGCGTCGATTTGCCCGCGTTGGGGCGGCCGATGATGGAGACGAAGCCGGAGCGCAGTTTCATCGCTGCTTCCAGACTAAATCCCTCACCACGGAGAGCACAGAGAACACAGAGATACAAAGTGTGTCTGCGTCGGTGCTCTCTGTGCGCGCTCTGATGAATTCGGTGCCTGCGCGACCTCAATCCCCGGGTTTTCTCCTGGAGCCCACACGGCGAACACCACGGTCAAAAAATCAACTCTGTGACCTCTGTGTCCTCTGTGGTGAAAGCTTGTCACCGCTCCGACAGCCGCGCTACCCGCAGCCGGTTCACGCGCCGGTCGGTCGAAGCCAGAATCTCGAACCGCAGCCCGTAGCCTTCCACCACCTCGCCCGCCTGCGGAATCCGCCCCGCGATCTCGCTCACCAGGCCGCCCAGCGTCGTCGCCTCCAGGTCTTCCGGCAGTTCCACTGCGGGCAGAATCCGATCCAGTTCCGCAATCTCGAAATCTCCCGGCGCCACCCACGCGCCGCCGGTCTCCTTCACCACCGCCGTCTGATCCTCGCTCTCGTGCTCGTCGCTGATCGCGCCCACCAGTTCTTCCAGCAGGTCCTCAATCGTTACCAGCCCGGCGACACCGCCGTATTCGTCGATCACGATGCGCATGTGCTGCTTCTCACGCTGCATCTCGCGCAGCAGCTCGTTCACCTTCTTCGTTTCCGGCACAAAGGCGACTTCGCGCTGGATGGAGGCAACCGTGCGGGCGCGCGTGTCGACGTCGGGAATTTGCAGCAGGTCGTGCGCGAAGGCAATCCCCGTAATATTGTCCAGTGTGCCCGAGTACACCGGCACACGCGAGAAGGGATGCGCGCGAATCTGCTCCAGAAACTGCTCCAGCGTGATCGCACCCGAAACCGCAAAGATGGCCGGCCGCGGCGTCATCACCTCGCGCACCACTTTGTCGCCGAACTCGACCGCCGAACGCACCAGCTCGCGGTCGCTCTCCTCCAGGATTCCTTCTTCCTCGCCGGCCTCGATCAGCGCATCGACCGCTTCTGCCGTGGGGTTCTCGCTTTCCGCCGGCGCGGCCTCGGCCAGCGCCGCAATCGACAGCAGGAACTGCAGAAACAGCGTGATGGGCAGCACCACCCACAGCAGAGCGCGCAGAAACCAGTGCCAGCGCAGAATCCACTCGCCGCGCGTGCGTGTGAAGAACGCGAACGGCAGAAAGCGGTTGAAGAGCAGGATGACCAGCACGATGCCCAGCACGACCTGCGCGATCTCCGCCGCCGTCGGACGCCCTCCCGTGCGTCCGCGATCGAAGAGCAGCATGCCGAAAATCAGTGTGAGAAACGCCAGCGCCAGCAGCATCAGGATGGCGGCCGAGAGCGCGATCGTGTCGCGTTTCATCCCCAGCTTCGGCTCGACGCGCTGCTCCCACACATCGATGTTTTCCTGGAACTCGCGCGATAAAAACTTGCCCATCTCCGAGTACAGCCGGTCCACATACGAAGCCAGTGCGAGCACCAGCAGCAGAAACAGAATCAGTCCCGCCGAGATCGCGCTCATGACGTGCGCCTCTGCATACCCACGGAGCTGTTTTGAAGGGGCACGGCTTCAGCCGTGCCGTTCCGGCGCTTTCTCGCATTCGGCTTGAACCGCTGAGGGAAATCTCTTCTCCTGCCCCGGGTGCCCCACCCTTGTCCGCGGCCTTTCGCGGACAGGGTGGGTTCACTCCTCTCGATCAGCCCCGTCGTCAGCCCAAACCGCTTGCGCAACGTGGCCTCTTTGCGCGCCATCTCGCCTGAGTCAGCCTCATGATCGTATCCGGCCAAATGCAGAACGCCGTGCAGCAGCAGAATCTGCAACTCGACAAAGAGCGCATGCCCCGCTTCCTCCGCCTGCCGCGCCGCCGTCTCTACGGAAATAGCCAAATCGCCAGCCAGCTTAGTCCCCGATTTCCGGAGGCTCTGGCGTCCTTTGTGTTCTCTGCGGTGAAGAACCGGAAATGACAATACGTCCGTCGCCTTGTCCTTGTGCCGAAACTCCCGATTCAGCCGCCGAATCTCCGCGTCGCCGGTCAACAGCACGGAAACTTCCCCCTTCAGCTTCGCCGCATGCCCCGCCTCGCGCAGAAACACACTCAGCGCCCGCCGCCGCAGCGCGCGGCCGAATTTCGCTTCGATCGCAGGTTCAATCAGGATCATGGTCCGCCGCGGCATCCGGGCGCCGGGTGCCCCACCCTTGCCGCTCGGCCTTTTGAGCGACAGGCTGGGTTCAGAGCCGTCGCACAGCCGGGCCCTCGTTGAGGCAGCAAAAAGCAGGAGGATGTCTCCGGTTCTGATGGTATCGCGCTCGCTGGCCGCTACCAGCTATCGGCTACCAGCTTTGTTACTGTGGCTGCGGCGAGACGCGCATCTCCTCGCCGCGTATTTCCTCGCCTTCGTCCATCGCCAGCGGCAGCTCTTCCTGGCGCGCACGGCCAAAGCCTTCATAGGCGCGGATGATCCGCTGCACCAGATGGTGTCGCACCACGTCGCCATCCTCGAATTGCACGAAGCGGATGCCGTCCACCCCCTCGAGCACGCCCAGCGCCTCCACCAGCCCCGACTTCCGCGGGTTCGGCAGGTCGATCTGCGTGATGTCGCCGGTAATCACCGCCCTGGCGTTGTTCCCCATGCGCGTCAGGAACATCTTCATCTGCTCGCTGGTGGTGTTCTGCGCCTCGTCCATGATGATGAACGCGTCGTTCAGCGTACGCCCGCGCATGAAGGCCAGCGGCGCGATCTCGATCACGTTCCGCTCCAGCATTTTGTCCACGCGCTCCGGCTCCAGCAGATCGTAGAGCGCGTCGTAGAGCGGCCGCAGGTAGGGATCCACTTTCTCCTGCAGCGTGCCGGGAAGGAACCCCAGCCGCTCGCCGGCTTCCACCGCCGGCCGCACCAGCACGATGCGGCTGACCTTTTTCGCCAGCAGCGCCGCAGCCGCCATGGCGACCGCCAGATACGTTTTTCCTGTGCCCGCCGGCCCGATGCCGAAGACCATGTCGTTTTGCTCGATGGCTTCGACGTAGCGCCGCTGGTTCAGCGAGCGCGGCTGCACCATGCGCTTGATGCCTGCCGAGCGCTGCCTGCCGCTCTCCGCCAGGCTGCGCAGCGAGACGGAGGGATCGGCCGTCACCAGCCGCAGCATCCCGTTGAGCTCGCCGTTTTGCAGCAGGATGCCCTGCCGCCGCAGCGCCTCGTAATCCTGGAAGATGCGTTCCACCTGGGCGATCGCCTCCTCCGCACCCTCCACCCGCACGGCGTCGGATTCGAGGTCGATGCGCGCATGGAGGGCGTCCTCCATGAGTCTCAGATTTTCATCGCGGGTCCCGAACAGGGGCTCAAGATTCGGAGTGAGCTCGAGATGTTTTCTCATCAGGCGAGGAATGGACCTCCGGACGCGGCCCGGCGCAGGCCACGCGGTTCAAATGGAATTGTAGAGAGGGTTGGCGGTCGCCGCAGCGTATCTCGCTCCACACTGATTGGATGCCTCAGGCAGGGCGAACGAAGCGGGTTGGCTATGGCCACCAAGGGTGCAATTGGCGCCAGAGTAACCCGCCCCCTGGCCGGAGTCAATGGCTTTTCCGTGAACTCCCCGCGAATTGGCGCCTGCCGGGTACCCACCCGAACACCCTGCTCCTGCGCTCCTTATCGGCCATGTGCGGATTGCGCCTGTTCCTGCGGCGATTTGGGCCGGAAAGCGGGTGCTCATTTCGATCCGCCGTGGACGCTCTTTGCTATCCGCGGGGGTTGCCGCCTGGTGATTCCTGGGAGCCTGCGCCGCTCTACTGCACCTTCCCCTGCGGCCGCAGCCGGTTCAGTTCCACGGCGCAGGCCAGCGCGTTGAGCGCCGCGATGCGCAGGTTGTCGAACCCGGCCCACAGCCAGAACCGCGTGCCGTTCGGATCGCGTCCGCCCTGGGGCCGCGCCCGCACCAGAATCTCCGGCTGCCCGGCTACGCTCAGGTTGGTCGGCGGATCGCCGTCCGCGGTGATTACATCCACGTGCTCGCCGGCCAGCGCCGCTTCCGTCTGATCCAGCGAAATAGGGTGGTCCAGCTCCACGGCCAGCGAGATGCCGTAGCCGTGGAAGACCGGCGCATGCAGCACCTGAATGCCGGCATGCGGCAGCCGTTCTCCGGCCAGCAGCGCATAATGGCGGTGCATGCGGCTCTCGCCTTCCGCCAGGCTGAACTTCGCGGCCTCTCCAAAAACCGGCGTGGTGTTGAAGGCCACCTGCGTGTCGTACACCTGCCTGGGCAGATCCTGGAAGTTCAGCAGCTTCACCGTCTGCTGATGCAGCTCGTCCATCGCCGCGCGCCCGTACTCCGACGCCGGCTCCAGCACCGTCGCCGACGCGCTTCGCACCGGAGCCGCCTGCGCCATCCGCCCCAGCAGCAGCGCCAGCGCCAGCGCCACCGGATGCGCGGGCACTACCGCCGGCGTCTCGAGGCCGGGCGAAGGCTGCTGCGGATTCGCTCCCAGCTCGTCTTCCACCCACGGCGCGCGCACCAGCACGCCCGGCTGGCCTTCCAGGGCGCCCGACAGATCCACCACGCTGGCTCCGGCACGATGCGCATCCACCCAGTGCCTGCGCGTCAGGGCCTCGTCACCGGTGAAGAAGACAAAATCTGTCCGCTCGAACGACGACGGCTCAATGCGCTGGATGAAGGTTACCTCGTCGCCCACCGACTCCAGCGTGCCCAGCTCCTCCTCGTCGTCCATCAGCTGAAAGTCCGCTCCGGCAAAGGGCGACTCGCTCAGCGCCTCGTTCAGTTCCTTGCCGCGCAGCGAGCCGGCGCCGACAATCGCGATCTTTGCAGTTTCCGTCACGCCCCGAATCCTTCCGTTGACTGAGGCCGATGATGCCGCCGCTGCCACGAGTACGCCAGCCGCGCCAGAACTCCGGAGAACAGATACGCAAAGGCCAGCGCCAGCAGCACTTCGCGCGAGAAGAACACCAGCAGGTAGATGCTGATCCCGAACAGGACGACCCAGCGGATGGGCTGGCGGCCGGTCAGGTTGATTTCCTTGCCGCTCCAGAAGCGCCATGTGCTGACCATCAGGAATCCGATGAAGCCCACCAGCAGCGCCCAGAGGATGGCGACCCACCACGTGAAAATGGGCCAGCCGATGAACCCGTGCACGATGGCGGCGATCACGCCCGCCGCCGCCGGAATCGGCATGCCGACAAAATACTTGCGCCCCGGACGGCCGGGGTTCTTCGGCACCGGATTCACGGTGATGTTGAATCGCGCCAGGCGGCTGGCCCCGCACAGCAGGAACAGGAAGCAAACGAATCCACCGAACTGCACCAGCCGGACGCGATAATCGGGCGGCATCCAGAGCGGCAGCGAGCGAAATCCCCAGGAAAACGCCAGCAGCGCCGGGGCCACGCCGTACGTGATCACGTCGGCGAGCGAATCCAGCTCGCGGCCGAATTCGCTGGCGGTGTTCGTCAGCCGCGCAATCCGCCCGTCCAGCGCGTCGAACGGAATCGCGAAAAGAAGGGCGATGGCCGCGTGGTCGAAGTAATGCGGCTCCTGCGCCGATCCCTGCAGGCTTTCAAGGATCGCGTAGAATCCCAGCGCGATGTTCATCGCCGTGAACATCGAGGGCAGCAGGTACATGCCCCGGGGACGCGTCCGCGGACGCGCGTTCTCGCCCGCCCGCAGACCCGGAATGCCCCGCAGAAACCGCTGCTCGCCGCTGCTCACGCCCGCAACTCCGCTGCCTCGTGTTCCGGCTGCTTCTCCGCTGCCGGCCCGCTCACCCGCGCCACGATGCTTGAGCCGCCGCGCACCCGGTCGCCCACCTTCACCAGCACCTCCGCGTGGCCAGGCAGCACAAGGTCTGTGCGCGAGCCAAATTTGATCAGCCCCACGCGCTCGCCGCGCCGCAGCCGGTCGCCTGCGCGCTTCGTAAACACGATACGCCGCGCCAGCAGCCCGGCAATCTGCACAAACGAAACCTGGTACCCCTCATCGCACTCCACCACGGCCAGATTCTGCTCGTTGCGCACCGCGCATTCCGGCTTCATCGCGTTCAGGTACTCGCCCTTCCGATAACGCACCTCGCGCAGCACGCCCGCCACCGGCGACCGGTTGACGTGCACATCGAAGACGCTGAGAAAGATGCTCACCCGCTGCCGTTCCCCCTCCGGCGTCAGCAGCCGCGCCACTTCGGTCACCTTGCCGTCGGCCGGCGAGACGATCTGCCCCGGCTCCTGGGCAATGGCGCGCTCCGGATCGCGAAAGAACCAAAGAAAAAACGCTGCCAGCAGCAGCGGCAGGATCGCCCATGGCCAGCTCGTCAGCAGCCAGACGATGCCGGCTACCGCTGCCAGCGCCAGCCCGTAAAAATATCCGTCGCGCACCATGAAGAAAATAAAGGGCTCCGCCCTGGCCGCACGCGGGGGAGACCGGCAGAACTGGCCTTCTCGCCCAAACAGCGGCGGAGCGTCGAAAATCTCTCTAAATTCTAGTGCTGGAACGGGAAAACACAAAGGCGATCATCTCCGGCCGTGCCTCATCCTGAACGTTTCGGCATGTGCGTTCTTCGTCCTGAAGTATCGCCCGCCTCATTCCCTGAGATCTTGTTCCAGTGAGCGACCGTGTCGGGATCGCACACATGGCCTCGTTCCGCCCGCGCAAGGTCGGTTTCCCATATGGAGGTGCACACCGTGACGAAGCAGTGTTTGCAGATGGAATCCGTTGTGCCGTCGCGATTGGCGCGATGAACGAAGTGCTGATCGCGGGGAAGAACCATGACGAGCCTCCACCGTGCAGGTGGCCCGGTGATTCCAGCATGTGTGCGGAGTCCTGAGCGTACCATTGCGCACCTGGCTGCGCAAGCAGGATGTATTAATTAAACGATGACGCGTTTCGGCACGTTGAGGCGCCAGACGTGGGAACGTCACTGAGAGTGAAGGGAATTCGCAGGAGGGGCGACTGGGACAAACTTACTTGCTGGCGATGGTGAATCGCCGGGAGGGGCCGAACTACGGGAGAACGAAGTACGTCAGGCGGCGCTGAAGGCCCGTGTCTGGCTTCGCCGCATCGCCAGTTGGTCCTTGATGTGCAGTTTCAGCTTCTTCAGCCGCACTTCCTCGAGTTGTTCATCTTCGGACAGCCAGGGTTTTTGGAGCAGGGCTTCCAGTTTCTCCGAATAGTGACGGTGCTCATCTTCCAGACGGCGTATTTCCTCACTATCCGGCTGACCATTCGCTTCCAGATCCATACCCGACACCTCCGTTGCAGGATCTTCCGGCTGTTCGCCGGGTTTGCAGTCTCACGCGATGCTCATATCCATGAGACGTACCAGGCTAGCACCGTGGAAGCCTGGTCTTCAACCCCTTTTCACGGTGGAAAACGCTGCCGCGTGGAGGGCGACCGGTACCGCGATGCCCAGGAGCAAAGCATCCTCTTCCGGATCAGCATAGTATCCGCGCCGCCGTCCTTCCGCCTTCAGCCCGAGCCGCTCATACAGCCGGATTGCCGCCGCGTTGCCGGCCCGCACCTCCAGCCCCATGTGCCGCGCGCCGTGCTCCGCCGCCCAGGCGACGACCGCCCGCAGCAGCGCCGCGCCCGTTCCCTGCCGCCGCGCGTCCGTGCGCACCGCCATGGACTCCAGCTCGCAGCGGTTTTCCTCGCCGTCGAGCACCAGGCTGGCTGCGGCAAAGCCCAGAATCTCCTGCGCGGCTCCGGCGACCGCGACCCATCCCGCGCGCAACGGACCGGATGCCCCGCCGCCTGGCTCGCCGGTCGCTTCTTGCCGGACAAACGTCGTGTAATCTTCGAGTTTCCATCGCGGAGCCTCGGGGCAGGCCTGCGCGATCGCCGCAACCTCGGCTAAATCCCCCACTGCCATCGCGCGGATCGCCATCAGCGGCTTCGCGAAAATCTCCGCATCAGAGCGCCGCAGATAATCCCCATCCAGTGTCGCCGGATCGTCAAACGTGGCCGCCCGCAGCCGCGGCAGAGCAAACTCGATCGCCTGTGCGGCGGTCGGTGGCGGCACGGAGCACGCGTGCAGCGCCAGCGCCAGCACCGACGCCTCGCAGACAGTCAGTTCCTCGCCCAGCCGCGCCGCTTCCTCTTCGAACCGCGCTCGCGACACCAGCGACTCCCGCCTCTCGCCGCCAAATTCCCCCAGATAGAACTCGCCTCGCCCGGCATCGAGGGCCGCCGCGTGGGTTCCCGCCGCGTGCGCCAGCACCGCCAGGCGCGAGACCGCGATGATCGGCGTCCGTTGCGCCTCCGCCAGACCCTTCGCGGTGCTCAGGCCGACGCGAATCCCGGTAAAGCTCCCCGGCCCGCTGGTCACGACGATGGCGGCCAGATCGCGCACTCTGGCGTCCTGTCCTGCCAGCAGCTCCCGAATTGCGCCCACCAGCCGCGCCGAATAGGTCTTGCCCGCCAGCTCCGTCTCCGCCAGCGTCTCCAGCACGTCGTTCTGGTACCGCGCCAGCGCCACGCTGCCGTGCGGCCCGCAGGTGTCGATTCCCAGCAGCAGCATCAGTTTCCGCCCCCGCAAAACCCGCTGCCCCGAAGGGGCACGGCTTCAGCCGTGCCGTAAATACTCGCAATGAAATGGGGCTTTAGCCCCTGAGGGATGTCTCTCATTCCGTCGGCGGATCCTCGCAGATCTCCAGCAGCACGCCGCACGCACTCGCCGGATGCACAAAGAAATACAGATGCCCGCCCGCCCCTACGCGAATCTCCTCCGAGATCAGCCGCACGCCCTGCGCCTTCAGCGTCTCCAGCGCCAGCGCGATGTTCTCCACCTGCATGGCGACATGATGCAGCCCCTCGCCATGCTTCGCGAGGAACCGTCCCACCGGCGAATCCGCCTGCGTCGGCTCCAGCAGCTCCAGCCGCACCTCGCCCGTGGGAATCATCGCCGTGCGCACATGCTCGTACTCGACGGTTTCCTCGTGGACTACGCGCAGCCCCAGCGACTCGTAGAGCTTTCGCGCCTCCGCGATGCTGCGCACCGCAATGCCGAGATGGTCGAGTAAAGGCATGGTGATGAGTGAACAGTGATCAGTTAAGACCGACCCAAGGAGCAGCTTTCTATCGGTATAGCGACGCCGACATCACGTGGCTCGCATCATCGCAGCGTCGAGACGAGCGTGGAACCCACAGAGTCAAGCGCACTGCCGACGACGCCGACGACCCACCATCTCACCATGAGATAACTAAGCACCATCAAGGACGCCAGTAACACGTACTCGCTGAGCTCTCGCCCTCCCTCGTCGCGCAATAGCGCCCCCAAAAAAGTTTTCATTTTTTGTCTCGCTTTTTCTAAATTTGTGGCGGTGGCGTACGCCACTGGACACAAATCTTCCACACTCCCAGAACGAAGACAAGCGTCAGGAGGACACTTTCGCAGTTTTTTTGAGGATCAGTCCTCCACAATTCTTCCCGCCAGCTCCCTCGCCACGCTCCACGGATCCTCTTCGCCCGCCGCGATCCTCGCCGCATGCCGCGCCAGCTCGTCCTCGGCTACGCCGTGCCGCCGCGCCCGCCGCATCAGCTCCGTCCGCAGCATCGCGTCCAGCCGACGCTCCCAGTGCCGCGCGCGACGCTTCGCCAGGCGATTCTCCTGGCCTAGCCACGCCTGCATTTTCGCAATCGCCTCCGCCAGCCGGTCCACGCCCTCGCCCGTCGTCCCCACCGTGCGCACCACCGGCGGCGTCCACTCCGAATGCGTCTGCGCCAGCGACTGCATCGCACGAATCTCCCGCTCCACGCGGTCCGCGCCCTCGCGATCCGCCTTGTTCACCACATAGATGTCGGCAATTTCCATCACGCCGGCCTTCAGCGACTGCACATCGTCGCCCATCCCCGGCGCCAGCACCACGAGCGTGATATCGGCCAGCCGCGCAATCTCCACCTCGTCCTGCCCCACCCCCACCGTCTCAATCAGCAGCGCATCCTTGCCGCTGGCCTCGATCAGCAACGCCACGTCGGCCGTTGCCTGCGCCAGCCCCCCCAGCGAGCCGCGCGTCGCCATGGACCGCGCATAAAATCCCGCATCGCCCTGCCGATCCTGAAAGCGAATCCGATCCCCCAGCAGCGCACCCCCGGTGAACGGACTGCTGGGATCGACAGCGATCACGCCGACGGTGCGGCCCTCCGCGCGCCAACGCCCCGCCAGCCGATCCACCAGCGTGCTTTTGCCCGCGCCCGGCGCGCCGGTAATGCCCACGCGCAGCCCTCGCCCTGCGTATGGAAAACAGGCGGTCAAAAGTGCGGCAGCACCTTCGCCGGCGCCGGCATCGTTCTCCACCAGGGTGATGGCGCGCGCCAGCGCCCGCGCATCGCCCGCGCGCAGACGCTCCACCAGCGCCGCCGTCTCCGGCATCCCGTCACTCGATCCCATCGCCACCGTACAGGGTACAGGGTGCAGCGCGTCCTCTGGTAAGATTTGCCTCCATGAGCGTCGAGCTGTGGGAATTCGCCAGCCGCTACGCCGCGATGTGCGAGGGCGAGTTGATGGAGCTGGCCCGTAGCTACGACTCGCCGGTTGCGCCGGCGCAGGCACCAGTCCTTATCCTCGCGATGGGCTGACCTTCAGAATCTCCCGCCCGATCACCATGCGCTGGATCTCCGACGTCCCTTCGCCGATGGTGCAGAGCTTAACGTCGCGATAGAACTTCTCGACCGGATAGTCCTTGATGAAGCCGTAGCCGCCGTGGAGCTGCACCGCTTCGTCGCAGATGCGCACGGCCACCTCGGAGGCGTAGAGCTTGGCCATGGCTGACTCCTGCGTGACGCGGCGGCCCGCGTCCTTGAGCACGGCGGCGCGCAGCGTGAGCAGGCGCGCGGCGTCCAGCTCCGTGGCCATGTCGGCCAGCTTCCACTGGATGCCCTGGAACTCCGCGATGGCCTTGCCGAACTGGCGTCGCTGCTTGACATACTTCACGCTGGCGTCGAGCGCGCCGCGAGCGATGCCGAGGGCCAGCGCCGCGATGGAGATGCGGCCGCCGTCGAGCGTGCGCATGGCGTCGACGAAGCCTTCGCCCAGCTCGCCAAGCAGATTCTCGGCCGGGATCGCGCAGTCCTCGAAGATCAGCTCCGAGGTGTCGCTGGCGCGCAGACCCAGCTTGTTCTCCTTCCTGCCGGGGCGGAAGCCGGGCGTACCCTTCTCGACGATGAAGGCCGAGAGGCCGTGCGTGCCCTGGCTCTTGTCGGTGACGGCGATGACCACGGAGACGTCGGCGTAGTGGCCATTGGTGATGAAGGTCTTGTTGCCGTTCAGGATCCAGTGGTCGCCCTGGCGCACCGCGGTGGTGCGCGCGGCCGAGGCGTCGGAGCCGGAGCCTGGCTCGGTGAGCCCCCACGCGCCCAGCGCCTGGCCCGAAGCGAGCCTGGGGATGTACTTCTGCTTCTGGGCCGGGGTGCCGGCCAGGAAGATGTGGTTGGTGCAGAGAGAGTTGTGCGCGGCCACGATGATGCCGATGGACCCATCGACCGCGGAGAGCTCCTCGATGGCCAGCATGTAGTCGACGTAGCCGAGGCCGGCACCGCCCAGCTCCGTGGGGAAGATGATGCCAAGCAGGCCCATCTGGCCGAGCTGCTTCACCACGTCGGCGGGGAACTCGGAGGCCTCGTCCCAGCGCGAGACGTTGGGGGCGATCTCGCGGGCGGCAAAGTCGCGGATCTCGCGGCGGAGGGCTTCCTGGTCGTCGGTGAGAGTAAAGGGGAAGGTCGAGGTTTCGGCGGCGGGCGTGGTAAGGGCACTCATAAGGTTTCCCGAAGGAGAGATGCAAAAACCCGTTAGGGTAGCAAAGATGAGGCGGAGTTGTCGCCCACCTTGTCCGCGATGATGCCGCGAACGATGATGCTGCGAACAAGGGTGGGATGGACACCGGCGAAAAAATGATTGACACGTCCAGTTGTCCCCGATAGCATCGCTGACCATTCATCCCTTCCCGGCTTCATAAATCCCATGAGGGGAGAGAGGTCATGGCGGATTCTGTATTGCCGGTGGAAGCACCGGTGAAGAAGGGGTCGTATTTTGCGCGGCACTGGCGGGGCGAGCTGTCCCTGCCGAAATCGTGGTGGGTGAACGGAGTGTTGATCTCCGGCGTGCTGGTCGGCGGCGCGGGTCTGGGTCTCTTCACCGCTGTCTTCAACCTGTCGCACCCCGCGCCGGGGCTCGGCTGGACTGAGACGGCGATCTACCTGGCAATCGCGATCTCGGTGTACATCTGGGCGGTGGTCGGCACCTGGCGTGCGGCCGGCAAATACAAGGGCCCGGCACTGTGGAAGTGGCTGGCCTGGATCGGAATCTGCGCAGGGGTCCTCATGAGTGTCCGGGTTGTCGCAGGGGATCTCGTCACGGTGCAGCAGGTTCTGACCTATGGAGGCACGCTGCAGCCCGGACGGCAGTAGCCGCTTCCGCCGGGAAATAATTTCTCCGCGCCGCTGCCCGCGGCGTGGTAGGATTCCGGGCAAATTCCTCCGGATTGGGTGAGGGCGGCATGGAACCATGGATTGTGGCGAGATGCCGGCGCGCGTGCCGGCATCAGGTGGCGGCGTGGCTGGTGGCGCTGGCGGTGCTGCTGGCGAGTCTGGCAGCTTCCGGGCGATATCTGCGCAACTTCCTGGCGGGCCCCTATGCGATGGATGAGCCGGCATTGTCGGCGGTCAGCGATCCAGGCACCGCGCCGCGCTACTTCGTGAAGGTGACGCCGTCGCGAGTGCTCGACACTGGCATTGCGGAGACGACCACCGAGACGGAAAACGGGACGCCGACGAACACGTATGTGTCGTCGCACTTCTGGGCGGCCCAGATGGGGCATCATCTGCTGATCGTGCGCTCGAAGACGAAGCCGGGAGCGAAGATTACCGGGCAGCTGGAGCCGATGCCGTCGTATGTGGCCGACAACCTCTTTTATTCCGGCCCGGATGGCGCGGCGCTGCGGCAGGCGTCGTACCCGATCCTGCTGGATACGCAGGGATTCCGGAAGAACGGGTACATCATGCTGGCGGTCGCGGCGGTCTTTCTGTGGCTCATGTACCTGTTCGTGCGGCCGGCGCTGCGCTACGCGGGGGATCCCTGGCAGCATCCGGCCATCGCGCGCGTGGCGAAGTGGGGCGACGTGCAGCTGATCTCGGCTGAGGTGGAACGCGACCTGAAGGAGGCCACGCGCTTCCGCGCGCAGGGCGTCACGCTGGCGGACCACTACGCGGTGACCAACACGTTCTT
>JASHRH010000340.1 GCA_030037475.1 Acidobacteriaceae bacterium | reverse complement strand
CGTGTGGAGCTTCTTTGCAGCGCGGCTGCTGCTGGGCGTGGGCGAGGCACCGACGTTCCCAGCGAACGCAAAGGCGATCGGTTACTGGTTTCCCGAGGATGAGCGCAGCTTCTCGACGTCGTTCAATGACGCGGCGGCGAAGTTCGCATCAGCGATTGGCGTGCCCATTCTGGGCGTGCTCGTCCTGTGGCTGGGATGGCGGTGGAGCTTCCTTTTCACCGGGTTTGTGAGCTTTCTCTATTTCCTGCTGTTTTGGCGGGTCTACCGGAATCCCAGCGAGGATCCGCGGCTGAGCGCGGCCGAGAGACGGCTGATGCAGGAGGGCTATGCACAGCCGGAATCTGCGCCGGCACATCATGCGCACGGGGCACCGCTGCTCTATCTGCTGCGACAACCACAGGTGCTGGGCGCGACGATCGGGTTTGCCGCGTACAACTACGTCTTTTACCTGGTGCTGACCTGGCTGCCGACGTATCTGACGATGACGATGCACATCCGATTGCTGGATTCGGCGCTGTATACCGCCGTGCCCTGGCTGGTGGCCACGTTCACTGACCTGTTCCTTGGCGGCTGGATGGTGGACATTCTGGTGCGCCGCGCGCGGCGGCCATGGCTGGTGCGGCAGGCGGTGCTGGTGGGCGGGCTGGCGTTCGGGATGGGGATCTACGGAGCGAAGTTCGCGCACACGCCGTGGGGCGCGGTGGGCTGGATCAGCGTGTGTCTGGCGGGACTGGGCGCCATGGCTCCGGTGGGGTGGTCGGTGCCGTCGCTGATTGCCTGCAGGGAGAGCGTGGGACGGATTGGCGGCATCATGAACTTTGCGACGCAACTGGCGGCGATCTCGGCGCCCATTGTCATGGGGTATTTAGCGCGAGCGCACAATTTCGGCGCGGGTTTCGCCGTGGCTGCGGTGGTACTGGCGGTCGGGATCGCCGGGTATGCGTTATTGCTGGGAAAACTGCGCGTGATTCCGGAGCCGGGTGCTGGCCGCACAGGCGGAAGCGCTTCGCGCAACGCAGAATAGAGAGGTCAGAAGGCCGGAGCCGGGAACAGCAAAAGGCCCCGCCGGGGCGAGGCCTCTTCGTTTTGCCTCCGTTGTTTTACTGTGGGTCGAAGATGGCTCCTACGGTCTCGTCGCTGTTCATCGTGATCGTGCACTCCGTGTATTGTCCCGAGGTTGGATCGGTCGGCGATGTGGTCACCGGCGCGCAATTATTCGACCAGCCGTCGAACTTGGTGCCTGAGGCCGGCGTCTCGGTCAGCGTCACAGTCGTGCCTGTAGAAAAGTTCCCAATGCACGGCGAGGGGGTCTCCGTGCCTGATCCCGAGCCGCTGGCGGGCCCAGTGTAGGAGCAACTGATCGCGCCTGGCGAAGAAGTCATCGACCCGTCACCGGCGCCGACACCGTACAGTGTCAGGGTGGGGAGGTTGGTTGATCCGGCGCCGGGTGTTGATGCGGGCGCGATCGAAAGAGTTCCGCTGGCTGAGAAGACGCTGCCGTCACTGGCGGTGGCCAGTGCGGTGATGGTGGTCTCTCCGCCAGCGGCGCCGCCCACCGTTGTCGCCAGGCCGGCGTTGTTCACCGTCGCCACAGCGATGTCGCTGGAGACCCAGGTGACCTGGTCAGTCAGATCGGCTGAGAGCGGCGCGGCGCTATAGGTGCCAATGGCGAGGAACTGCGAGGTTTCGCCTGCCGTCGAAGTATCCTGGCTGGCCGGGATCACGCTCAGGCCGGTGAGGATGCGGCCATTTGGCGTAGTCGCGGCCACGGTCATAACGGCGTCGCCGGTGATGATGCTGCCGTCGGCGGCAGTGCCGATGGCGGTGATGGTTGCCGAGCCAGGAGCGACCGCAGTGACGATGCCGCTGGAGTTCACCGTGGCGATGCTGGTGTCGCTGGACTCCCAGGAGGCCGTGCTGGTGAGGTCTACAGTCAGGGGCGATGCGGTGTAGGACCCAATGGCGATCAGCTGGGCGGTCTGCCCGGCCGCGGTCAGGGTTTGGCTGCCGGGGCTTACGGTGATGGCGGTCAGGGTGCGCGTGGTCGAGGAGCTGCCGGTAGGCAGCGTCACGGTCACTGTGCCATTGGCTTCGACCACGGAACCGTCAGGGCTGTTGGCGAGAGCGGTGATGGTGGCGGTGCCGGCACTGACGGCGGTCACGAGGCCGGGATTATTCGAACCGGTGCCCACAGTCGCAACGCTGTCATCGCTGGACTGCCAGGTGGCTGTGCTGGTCAGGTTCGCCGATGTGGGCGAGGTATTGTAGGCGCCGATGGCCAGGAACTGAGCCTGCTGTCCAATACCGGTGAGGGCCTGATCGGCGGGCACGAGCGCCACCGAGGTCAGAGCGCGGGTGGTCGTTCCGCCGCCGCCGGAGGGCGCGGTCACGGTGACATTTGAAGTGGCGGTGAGTTCACCAAATTCGCCCTCGATGGTGGCGGTGACCGTGGTGGTTCCCGCGGCGACACCGGTCACCACGCCCTGATCGCTGACAACCGCGACGTCAGGAATGGTGGTGGACCACTGCACCTGGTCGGTGAGGTTTTGCGTGGTTGGCTGGTGGCCGCCTTCCGTATAGGTGCCTGTGGCGGTGAACTGCGCGGTGACTCCGGCGACGATCGTGGTGTCTCCCGTAGCGGGCGAGATGGAGAGGCCGGTGAGCGAATACGTCAGTCCGAGCGCGCTGCAGCCGGTCAGCAGAGAGGACGAAGAAAAGAGCAACAGCGCCAGCGCGATCGCGCCGGCAACGCCGCAGCCGGAGAAAAGCTTTTTTGAAAACCCGCGCATGAAAATCACCGCCCTCAGCAAGACGGAAAACCGGGAGCCTCGGCAACTGGTGCAACTGGAGAGCGCCCACCGCAAACCTCCGCCTCTTCACGGCGTCCGCGGGGGAGGGAGAATGCAAGGAGGGACACCGAAGGGCGGAGCTTTCCTGGCTCCGCGGTTATCTGCACCGAAGTTTAGGCAGGGTAAGCGACTCGTTCCATTCCACTTTCGGGGGATGAGTGACCCGGCCGGGCAGCAGTTGCCAGCGCCACCGAGCAGAATGGCGAAGAGCCGTCCGGTTTTCGCGCTTATCGCGCTATGCTGACCGGTTCGCGGAGCCAGCCGTAGAGGGGGAACTGCTCGGCGAGCTCGAGGACCTGGCCGCGGATGCGAGCCAGCGCCGCAGGATCGCTGCGGTGGTCGAGGGCGACAGCGATCCAGCCGCCGATGATGCGCATTTCCGCTTCCTTCATGCCGCGCGTGGTGAGCGCCGGGGTGCCGATGCGGATGCCGGAGGGCTTGAGCGGCGGATTCGTGTCGAAGGGGATGGCGTTCTTGTTGACGGTGATGCCGGCTTCGTGGAGGGCCGATTCGGCTTCGCTCCCCAACATGCCTTTGGCGAAGACATCGACGAGCATCAGGTGCGTGTCCGTGCCGCCGGAGACGATGCGGTACCCGGCATTCGCAAGGGTTTCGGCCAGAACCTTCGCATTGGCGATGATCTGCGTGGCGTAGTCGCGGAAGGAGGGCCGGAGAACCTCACCGAAAGCTACGGCCTTGGCAGCCACGATGTGCACCAGCGGGCCACCCTGCTGGCCGGGGAAAACGGCCTTGTCGACGGCGGCAGCGTAGTCCTGGCGGCAGAGGATGAGACCGGCGCGGGGCCCGCGGAGGGTCTTGTGCGTGGTGCTGGTGACGATCTGCGCGTACGGAATGGGCGAGGGATGGACGCCGCCGGCAACGAGGCCGGCGAAATGAGCCATATCGACGATCAGAAGGGCGCCGACCTTGTCGGCGATCTCTCTCATGCGGGGAAAATCGAAATGGCGCGGGTAGGCGCTGCCGCCGCCGACGATGACTCTGGGCTTTTCGCGCAGGGCGATCTGCTCCAGCTCGTCGTAGTCGATCATCTCGGTGTCCCTGCGGACGCCATAGGAGATGACGCGATAGAGCTTGCCGGAGAAATTGAGCTTGTGGCCGTGGGTGAGATGACCACCCATGGCCAGATCGAGGCCGAGAATGGCGTCGCCGGGCTGGAGTACGGCCATGTATGCCGCGGCGTTGGCCTGCGAGCCGGAGTGAGGCTGCACGTTGGCGTGCTCGGCCCCGAAGATCTGTTTAGCACGATCGCGCGCCAGATTCTCCACCAGATCGGCGTACTCGCAACCGCCATAGTAGCGACGGCCGGGATAGCCCTCGGCGTATTTGTTGGTGAACACGGTTCCGGCGGCCTCGAGCACGGCGCGGCTGACAAAGTTCTCCGAGGCGATCATCTCCAGGCCTTCGTGCTGACGGCGCACTTCGGCATCGATAGCGGCGGCGACTTCGGGATCCGCAAGGGCGAGAGGCTGGGACATGAGCATGGGATTAGGGTACAGGGTACAGGGTGCAGGGTACAGGGCTGATTCAGTCGTGCTGGGGCGGGAGGGGTTCGGGCCACTGCACTACGCCAATCCTGCCATCGGGCGCGACCGTGATTTCCGGAGCGTAAAGGCCGACGAACTCACGGCGCCACCAATTGCCGGTGGCACGCTTTTCCTGGAGCGTCGTGAACCAGTACTGCCAAAGAACAGCGCGGATGTATTTCGGCGGCTGATCGGGAAACGGATTGCCGCAGAAGAGCGAGAGCACAGCGGGATCGCCGAGAAGGAGGCGTTCCTCGGCGATGGGAACAAGGGAACCCTGATGCTCCTGCCAATCGGTCAATGAGGAGAACCAGAGGTTCCAGTCGAAGCGTGGCTGGTAGGGTGCGTAGATGCCGGGCGCCTGATTCAGAGCCTGCGGCTTGAAACAGAAGCGGTAGGGCGTCCAGGTCCGGCCGTCGCTGGAGCCCTGGAGCTCGATTTCGTAGCGGCCGCGGGTCATTACGGCGAAGAGGCCGTACTGGTTGGCAATGCGGAAAGGCTCGAGCGCTTCAATGGGCGTGGTGAAAAGCGGGAAGTCGTGCCATGGAATCGTCAATAACTCGGCCGTGGTGTCATAGGCGATCCAAAAGAGCAGCACGGCGACGATGGCGAGGCGCAGGGCGTGGAGATGATCGCGCCAGCCACGGGCGTCCCGTGGAAATTGCGCTGCGACTGTGCCGGTACTGAGGATGGAGAGCACGGGCTCGGCGGTGGGTTCAGGCTCGGCAGCGGCGGATGCCGCAGCCGCGTCCAGCGAGCGGCGGAAACGAGGCGGGATGAGCCAGCGAACGCTGCGGTCGTCGAGCAGCAGGAAGCCGAGGATGAGGACCAGGTAGTTGAGGAAGGCGTAATTGGCGGTGAGAATGACGCCGATTTCCCAGGGCGTGACAATGAAGAAGAGAATGAGGCGGAAGCGGCGCGGGAGGAAAAGCATCCAGACGATCCCCAGCTCCATGACGAGCGTGCTGCCAGCGGTACCCACCTGGAACCAGTGCGGCAGATGCTGGACGTAGTAGCCGATCCAGGTGGGCAGGGGACCGTTCTGGTAGTAGTGGTCCATCGCGGTCAGGTGGCGCCACTCGGGATCACCGGAGAGCAGCTTGACCAGGCCGGATTCGAAGTAGATGCGGAACCACTCCCAGAGGAGCAGGAAGAGCGCGGCGCGGGGAGGCGGGGAATCCGTGCCCCAGCCGGGCCAGAAGCCGCGAGGTGCGAAGAAAAGTGCCAGGAAGCCGGCCTCGAGCAACATGCCATCGGACTGGTACTCGGCGAAGGTGGTGGCCGTGGTCACCCACGAGAGGAAGCAAATGAAACAGAGGAAGAAGCTGAAGCGCGGCCACAGATTGAAGAAGGCGGCGACGGACGCGAAGAGGCCGATCCAGACGACGGCCATCGTCCAGAACGAGGTGGAGGAGATCCAGAAGAGCGAGGGAGCATACCAGAAACGCAGGAGACCGGCGCCGGCGAGAGAGTCGAGAAACTGGCCGGCGGGCAGAATGCCGTCCGGGCCGATGAGGCCACGCGTCTGGAAGACGAGCGCAAGGAATGCTGAAAAGTAAATCGCGGCCAGGCAGCGCAGAAAAAACCAGCGCGGCGCGAAACGAGTGCGGGGGCCGGATTCCGAAGCAAAGAGCCAGCGAACGAGATTGCGCGGGGCGGGATCCATGGCTGCGGAGAATGCGTGGATCGATGATAGCCCGGCTCGCGTCAGGCCCGACGGGGACGAAAAAAGAGCCAGACGACGGAAAGCAGAGCGATCAGCGCGATCAGGCACTGAGAGATGACGCAGTACAGGCACCAGACCTCGAGCTGATGCGCCTCAATGCTGCTGAGACAGAGGGCGAAAGCGAGAGCGCAGAGCGAGACGAGAACCAGCCACCAGCGGCGGCGGAAAAAGGCGAGCAGCGCGATGACAGCGTAGCCCGCAATGCCGATGGCGGCGACGGGAAGGCCGGTTCGGGGCGCCGGGCCGGGGAGACTGCCGGGATGGAGGCTGTCGCGCACATGCCACCAGAGGCCATTCACGGTGGAGAACGAGCTGTGATTCACAACGCCGCAGTCCCAGCGCGAGTTGATGTCGCAAGGCTCGACCTTATTAGAGTAATGGACCTGGAACGCCAGAGAGGAAACGATGACCCCGGCGACGGCCAGAAAAGCAATCACGTAGCGCATGATGGTGGGTCCAGTCTAACTCCACCGGACGGGACCCGGCGTCGGACCGGGTGCGGCGCTACTGATAGCAGACCAGCAGGACGAAGAGAAAAATCCAGAAGAGCGTCATGGCGTGCCAGAACCATGTCGTGCAGTCGAGCGCGATCTGGCGCAATTCAACTTTCTTCAGGCGGAAGATCGCCACCAGCGCGAAGATCAGCGCAAAGAGGCCGAGGAAGAGGTGAAAGGCGTGCGCACCGGTGACCAGGTAGAAGAAATGGCTGTTCGGATTCGTGGCGAAGAAGAGGCCCTGAGAGGCCAACTGCTGCCAGGCGATCCACTGGCCGGTGAGAAAGAGACCGCCGAGCAGGATGGTCGCCAGTAACCAGGGAGCGGCGCGTTTGACCGCGGGACGGCCGAGGCCGAGCCACTCTTCCATCACGTCGATTTCATGGAAGAGCTGACGGCGCGCCACTTCGATGGTGAGGCTGGAGATGAGCAGGATCGCGGTGTTGATCCACAGGATGGGCGGAATGGCGATGGGATGCCAGTCGGAGATAAAGTTGGCGCCCGCGTCGATGTGGCCGGCGGTGGGGCGGACGAAAAACGCGCTGACCAGCACCGCGAAGAAGACGAAATCACCGGCCAGCCCGGAGAGCACGGCCAGGCGATAGCGGATCAGAAGCTCGCGTGGGCCGCTATGCCGCGAGGAATGGGAATCCCAGTTGTCATCGCCTCCTCCGCCGCCCGTTGGACGCCGATCCACCGGCGGTTTGCCGCCATAACCCGTGTCCCTCTTCTCGATTTCGACCTGATGGCGGGTGAAGGTGGCTGGCATGACCCACTCCGGTGTTCAGTAGCTTACTCCGGTTTTAGCCCGGGAGGATATGGCACGAACGGCGCGCGCGGGGCAGCCAATTCCCACTGCGGGAGGAAATCCTCGTCGCCTCCCGAATGCGGGCCGTATCTATACGGCTCGCCCCTGGTTATGGGATGCATTGCCGGGCTCCATTCGTGGGTCGTGGCACGCCAGGGATTTTCACCGGCACGAACACCGTGGCGCGCACTGCGGAAAACATTGAAGAGAAAGATGAGCTGCGCCGCGGCGAGCAGCAAAGCCGAGAACGTGATGCCGCGCTCAACCGGGATGAGACTGGGGAAGGACTCCACCGGCCCGGCGAGTTGCGCGTAATGGCGCGGCTCGCCAGCCAATCCGGCAAAGTGCATAGGGAAAAACGTGCCGTATGCGGCGATCAGGGAGATCCAGAAATGCGCCTTGCCGAGCGTTTCGTTCATCAGCCGCCTCGTGAGCAGCGGGTACCAGTAGTAGATGCCGGCAAAGAGGGAAAAGACGCCGGCCATGGCCATGACCAGATGAAAATGCGCGACGACGAAGAAGGTGTTGTGGAGGTAGGCGTCGAGGGCGGGCTGCGCGAGGATGGGTCCCGTGAGTCCGCCGGAGATGAAAAACGAGAGGAACCCCAGGGTAAACAGCATGGGGGTGGTCAGCTTCATGCGGCCGCGGAAGAGCATGGCGAGCCAGGTGAGCACTTCGGCGGAGCTGGGGACAGCGATGGCGATGGTGGTGAGGCCAAAGGCGGTTCCGGCGTAGGGGTTGAGTCCGGAAACGAACATGTGATGGCCCCAGACGCCGAGGCCGAGGAAGCCGATCGCGAGCGTAGCGGCCACCATGAAGCGGTAACCCGGCACGGGACGCCGCGTGAAGTTGGCCAGCAGCGCGGAGGCAATGCCCATGCCGGGAAGGATGGAGATGTAGACCTCAGGATGGCCGAAGAACCAGAAGAGGTGCAGCCAGAGCATGGGCGAGCCACCCGTTCCGGCCGTTGCGCGCGGGATGCCACTGATGACTTCGCCAACCGGGATGAAGAAGCTGGCGCCGCAGTGGCGATCCGCGAAAAGCATGAGCGCCGCGGCGAAGAGCGGGATAAAGGCGATGACGGTGAGAGCAGAGCTGGTGAGCCAGGACCAGACGGTGAGCGGGAGGCGGCCGAAGGTCATGCCCTGGCCGCGGCGGGCGAAAATGGTCGCGAGGAAATTGGCCGAGGACAAAATCGCGGCGATACAGAAGAGAGCAATCGCCACGATCCAGCAGTCCATTCCGGCGCCCTGGCCGGGACCGGCGGCGGCGATGGCGCTGAGTGGAGGGTAGCTGGTCCAGCCGGAAATGGGCGCGCCCTGAGGAACGAAGAATGCCGCGAGCAGGACGAAGAGCGAGGCGAGCGTGATCCAAAACGCAGCGGCGTTGAGGCGCGGGAAGGCCATGCGGTCCGCGCCGATCTGTTCGACGAGCACGAGATTGGGGAAGGCGCTCTGCGGTACGACCGTGAGAACGAAGAAGATCATCAGCGTGCCGTGCATAGTGACAACGGCGAGATAATCTTCAGGGCGCATCGCGCCGTAGAGCGGAAACGCCACGGCGGGCCAGACGCGATGAATGCGGATGACCAGCGAGAGCAGAGTGCCAATGATGACAGCAGCCAGGCCGAGGAGCAGATACAGTACGGCGAGCACGCGGTGATCGGTGGTGAAGATGCGGCGGCGGAAAAAGCCGCGAGGCGGGAGAGCTGGCGGAGTGACCGTTGCGGAGAGAGTCGGCGCGTTCATGGGCGGGACTCCGCTGGCGATGGCAGTGTGGCTCTGCCCACCCTGTCGCCAGCAGCGGGCGACAAGGATGGGGCGCCCGGCTCGCGGGCGGCCAGCCAGCGCTGGAACTCAGCTTCCGTCACCACGCGCAACCGCGCCTGCATGCGCGCGTGGCCGAGCCCGCAAACCTGGGAGCAGAGGATGGGATAGACGCCGGGAACTTCCGGCGTGAACTGGAGATGGCCGATCATGCCGGGGATGGCATCCTGCTTGAGTCTCATGCCGGGAATGAAGAAGCCGTGGATCACGTCCTGGGAGCGGAGGCGCAGATCAACGGGCCGGCCGGCAGGCAACACGAGGACCGGAGAAACGATGTCGTCGCGGCTGTGCGTATCGCTGGGGTCGAGGCCCAACGGATTGCCGGCAGGGGCATTGACCAGGTCCGGGGTGGTCCTGCCGTAGATGCCGTCGTCGCCCGGGTAGCGGAAGTACCAGGCGAACTGGACGCCCGTGACTTCGACCTGGACGGCGTGGCGCGCGTTGGCCTGCTCGCGGCGCGCAGCCCAGAGATGGTGGCTCGTGATGAGCATCGCGATGTACAGCGCGGTGATGACGAGGAGCGGCAACAGGCTGGTGAACAGGAACGAGAGAAAGGATCGTGGCTGCACCGGAGCTGCGGCCTGCGCCGATCGACGGCGCAGCGCGGCCAGCAGCATGGCTAATACGATGAGGACCTGCGACGCGACGAAGAGCCAGAACACCGTGTCGAGATTCCAACGCAGGAGGTGGTCGAAGCCAATGCCGTGGAGCGCGCCGTTGGGCGGAAGCCAGTTCATGCGAGGGGTAAGGCGGTTAGGAGTGGAACGGTTAGGGATAAAACGGTCAGCAGAAAACCGGTCAGCGAAGAAGTGGTCAATCCAGGGACTGCCATGGAGAATCCCAGCTTAACGCGGGGAGTGGGCGATGCGCGAACGGACCAGATCGACGAAGCGCTGGTGCACGCGGCGGTCGGAGGAAAGCTCGGGGTGAAAAGTCGCGGCCAGGATGTGGCCCTGCTCGACGAGGACGGGGAAGCCATCGCGGGTGGCCAGCACCTGCACGCCGTCTCCGGTTTTCACAATGCGCGGGGCGCGGATGTAGACCATCTCCAGCGGGCCGCCGGGGAGTTCGGTGGCAGCGGTATGGATGGAGGAATCGATCTGGCGCCCGTAGGCATTGCGTTCGACCGTCGCGTTCAGTGCGCCCAGGCTCTTTTGCGCGGGGTGCGTGACTTCGGTGGCGAGGAGGATGCATCCGGCGCAGGTGCCGAAGGTGGGTTTGTCGCGGACGAATTCGCGGAGCGAGCCAAGAAAGCCGTCGCGCTCCAGGAATTTGAGAAAGGTGGTCGATTCGCCGCCGGGAATGATGAGGCCGTCAATCGCGGCCAGTTGTTCGGGCTTGCGAATCAGCACCGGTTGGGCTCCGGCCCCAATGAGCGCCTGCGCGTGGGCATCATAGTCGCCCTGGATGGCGAGCACGCCGATGCGAGGAGAAGATAAAGGTAAGGAACTCTCGGTTGGGTTCACGACGGATCGTTCTCCCTCAGAATTCGATTGAGGAACGGAGAGGAAATCCGAAAATTCGTGCCCATAAGCTTCTCAAAAGAAGATCGGAAGTCGATCAACCCATTTTGAGCGGCATTGCGCAGGATGCCAATCGTGCCAACTGTGCGCAGATGCTCCGCCTCGGCTGCCAGCCTTCCGCGTGCATCGTCGATGAGCAGGTAATCCGCCGAGAATTGCCGGGCCAGAAGAATGGCTTCGTGTTCCCCAGGTCCAAGCCTTACAAGGCGTTCGTCGAACGGTCCTCGGACCCTGCCTATCTCTGCCCATTCCGGTAAGTTCGCGACCCATAGACGCACCACCGCCGGAGTGGTGGCCTGCGTCAATTCCGACTGGACTGCCTCCGGAATCACGACACGCCCAAATAAGGGGAGCAAGATCTGGATATCCCCTATGAGCAGCAGGTAATGAATGGGGCCGGAATCAGCGACGACGATCATGCGCTGCGCTTCTTCAGCCGCTCCTCGTCGAGCTTTTCCAGCACCTGAAGATCATGCTCGTACTCGGCAAAGCCGTACGCGCCAGCCTCGACGTGGTGCTCCTTCAGAAAACCATCCATCTCAAAGCGGCTCTTGCCGAGCAGGAGGCCGGCCTCATGCGAGGTGAACGTGCCGGAGGAATAGCCGGCGATGACCAGGGCCTCGATGGCCTCGCGTCCCGGATTTTCGTGGTGCGCTATATCATCCGGCAGCTGAACCTTAATTTCCATGGAAACCTTCTTTCTGTTCCCGACCCTGCCGGGAAGCCGCGTCGGCCAGAGCGACTCGTTCACCAACCTCTTGTTTGCAGCAACTGCGCTTCCTCGATGGCGGCGGCGGCCAGGCCCTTCATCGTGCCGGTCACCTGCCCGGAGACTTCGGCCAGGATCTTCGGATCGTTGAAATGCGTGGTGGCGACGACGATGGCTTTGGCGCGGGAGACGGCTTCTTCGCGCTCCTTCGGATCCTTTTCGACATCGAGCGGCGTGGCGCGTTCCTTCATAAAAATGCCCGAGCCGACGAAGATCGCTTCGGCGCCGAGCTGCATCATCAGGGCCGCATCAGCGGGGGTGGCAATACCGCCGGCGGAGAAGTTCGGGACCGGCAGCTTGCCCGATTGTGCGACCATGCGGACCAATTCGCAGGGCGCCTGATGCTCCTTCGCGGCCGCGTAGAGCTCCTGCTCGGAGAGCACGGTGAGCGCCTTCATCTCGCGCACGATTTGCCGCATATGCTGGACCGCGTGGACCACGTCGCCAGTGCCGGCTTCGCCCTTGGTGCGGATCATAGCCGCGCCTTCGGCAATGCGCCGCAGCGCCTCGCCGAGATTGCGCGCGCCGCAGACAAACGGCGTTTTGAAGGCGTGCTTGTCGATGTGATGCGCCTCGTCGGCGGGGGTGAGCACCTCGCTCTCGTCGATGAAGTCGACGCCGAGCTCCTGGAGGATCTGCGCTTCGGCAAAGTGGCCGATGCGCGCCTTGGCCATCACGGGGATGGAAACAGCGGAGAGAATCTCGCGGATGAGTTTTGGATTGGCCATGCGGGCTACGCCGCCCTCGGCGCGGATCATGGCCGGCACACGCTCCAGCGCCATGACGGAGACAGCGCCGGACTCTTCGGCGATGCGCGCCTGCTCCACGTTCATCACGTCCATGATGACGCCGCCCTTCAGCATCTCAGCCAGGCCGACCTTGAGGCGCAGCGAGGCGCCGGAGCCGGGTGCGAAATTGCCGTTGCCGCTGTGGGTGTCTGCCATGGCGAAACTCCTCGGAATCCGCCGGAAAAAGACCGGGGTCATGATGACCGCGCCGGTGCGGGCGGAAAGTAGTCCTGAAGCTTTATTTTAGCCTGTCCGGCGGCGGATCCGTCAGTCTTCCGTGGGAGGGCGGAAGCGGTCCGGGTTGACGGCGACAAAGACGGCAGTTCCCGTTGCCAACAGATGCCCGGCTGCGCCGATGAGCTGCGCTTCGCATTGATGGCGGCGTCCATGGGCGCTGACATGCCGTGCGGTCAGCGTGAGGCGCACGCCCAACGGAACGGGGCGGAGATACTCAACGGAGAGCTGGCGCGTCATGGCGACAACGCCGCGCGCGCGATTCGCCTTGCTCATGGCTTCGTCCAGCAGCGTGGCGATGATGCCGCCGTGGGCATAGCCTGGGGGCCCGGCGAAGCGGCGGGCGAGGTGCGGATAGCAGACGATGCTGCCATCCTCAGCGGTGAAGAAGCGAAGGCGCAGGCCGGAAGGATTCTCCAGCCCGCAGCCGAAGCAGTGGTTCAGTGCGCCGTGCGCGAGAGGGGTGAGAGTCAGTCGAGATTCCGGCATAGATTATGACCGCGGTGGACTGACGCCGCGGCTCCTCGAAATCATAGAATTCCGGGCACCAGAGCGGCGGTGCGGCGCGAGTAGTCCGCATAGGATTCGCCAAACTGCTCGCACATCCACGTCTCCTCCAGGCGCAGTTTGCGCCACAGCGCCCACGCAATCAGGGCCAGCGCGATCAGGGCGCGCGGCTGTCCCTCCGCAAGCACCGTTCCCGCGAGGCCGAAGAGCAGTCCCGTATAGATCGGGTGCCGCACGAGGCGATAAGGCCCGCTGGTGATCAGCTCGTGGTTCTGCCTGAGAGTCACGGAGCGGCTCCAGTTGACGCCCAGATGTACGCGCGCCCACACCGCGAAGGCGATCCCGGCCGCAGTCATGGCGATCCCAATGTTGTAAACCGTATAGCTCTGCGGCCAGAGACCGATGCGCAGCCAGCGCACCGGAATCGTATGCCAGGAAAAGAGCACGATGGCCACTAAAAATAACGCCGCGCGCAGCACGCGAGAGCTCGCGGGCTCCAGCCGCTCGGTGCTCCTGGCGCCACGGATCCTCTGCCACATGATCTGCCAGTAGACGAGAAACGCTACCCATAGCAATGAGATGAGGTTGTCGTACAGCAAACGCATCGGGCCCTCCGTGTTTGTCTACGCAGGCGGCGCGGGCGTGGTTCCGTTCAGCTCCCGCCACGCGCTCAACTTCACTCCTGCGCGAGGGATTTGCTCCAGGAGCGCCGCGTGTTCCTCGGCGCGCGACGTCCGGAGCCGCGTGCGGATGCGATCCAGATGCTCATCAGGATAGCCGGGATGGCAGACGAGCTCCCACGTCTCCGCGCCGGCGGGTATGGCGGCGAGCAGGCTGCGCAGGACGCCTGAAACGTCGGCGGTTCCGGTCGCCAGCACGCCCAGTGTTCCCGCCGTCGTGGCGAGACCTGCCTGGCGTACCAGGCGCAGAAAGGCTGCCTGCCGCCAGCCGAGGAGCGTGATTTGGAGACGGCGCAAACCGGAAACGGTTACGGTTGTGCGGCGAGCCCATGCCGGCTCGAAGGGATTGCGGATCGCCGGGACGCCGCAGGCGCGCGCGGCGCGGAGCAGCGGGCGCAGAACGGCGGGAAACAGGTGGGTGTGCTTGTGCGTGTCCACATGCGAGACGCGCAGGCCGGTCTGCTGCAGGCGGCGAATTTGCGCGATGGCTTCGGCTTCGATTTCCTCAGGCCGGATGCGGCCGAGGTGCAGAGCGGCGGCAAACCGGGCAAGCGACGGCAACTGACCGTTGCGGCGGACCAGGGAGGAAATTTGCGCGGGGTCGAGAGCCGGAATCCCATCCACCAGCAGGACGTGGCAGCCGACCTCGAGGGTCGGCGTGGCGCGCGCACGGGCAACAGCGTCATCGAAGAACGCACCCGTGGCCATGAGTGTGGCGGAGCTCAGTACGCCGGCGCAATGCAGCTCCACGGCCGAGCGGTTCACGCCCGGTGTGAGTCCGAAATCGTCGGCGTTGATGATCAGGGGCATGGATGAGACAGGGAACAGGGAACGGGAATCAGGGTTTAGGGCTGCTGCCGTAGACGGCTGGGTTCAGGGTGGGATCGTTGTACATCTTGAGTTGGCGGTAGAGCTTAAATCGGCGGCTGCCGGCCAGCACTTCGGCCCAGAGGCTGTCGAGGCAGACGACGAGGTCCTCGCGCTGCTCAGTCAGCAGAACCAGGCGCTGGCGGTTGCGGTCGGCGTGGCCCGCAGGCGCGTCAGGACGATCGATCTCCTCCTGGGTGTGGTACATCTTCAGCGCCAGGATGCTGAGGCGGTCGATCATCAGCCCGGGGCTTTCCGAATGCAGCGGGACCTCCGCGGTCGGCGATCCCTCCTGCGGCGTTGTCAGCTGGTCGAGGAGCAGCAGGTCGCACTGCTCGGCGAGGTCGTTGCGGCGCTGGTTCAGGCGGTCGATGGCGCGCTTTACTTCGGCGAGATCGCGATCTGTAGCGCGGGGGGCGCGGGCGCGGTCCTCCGTGTGCCAGAGGTCGAAATTGGCGCGATGCTGCGCAAGCACGGTTCGGAGGAAAGCCTCGCCGGCGGCGAAGCTTTTCTGTCCTGCTTCGGTTTGGAGCGGCGGGTCGACGTTGGGATCGCGATGCCAGAGCGCGTTCGCGCGATCCTGCAGACCGGCGATGGCGCGTGCGGAGACTGCGAAGTCGGAGGCCATGCAGAAATCAGGGTAGAACGTTTAGGGTATAGGGTATAGCGCCCAGGGGAGCAGGTTGACTGGATCGATGGATTATCCGCACAGGAGGTACAATCCGCTGCGGCGGGAGTGGGTGCTGGTGTCGCCGCAACGCACCGCGCGGCCATGGCAGGGCGAGGTCAGCGGGGCGAGCGGCTTTTCCGCAGTTCATTACGATCCGGACTGTTATCTGTGCCCGGGCAATCGGCGGGCAGGCGGAGTGGTCACGCCGCAATATGACAGTGTGTACATCTTCGACAACGATTACCCGGCGCTTTTGCCGAACGCTGCCACGGGCGTCCTGGAGACTCCTGCGGGCGGAAGGACAGAGCTGCTGGTTGCCGAGCCGGAGCGCGGGCGCTGCCACGTGATCTGCTTTCATCCCGATCACAGCCTGACGCTGGCGCGCATGGAGCTGATTTCGATCCGGCGCGTGGTCGATGCCTGGATGGAGGAATATCGGCTGCTCGGCGAGGAGTTCCGTTATGTGCAGATCTTCGAAAACCGGGGCGCGATGATGGGCGCGAGCAATCCGCACCCGCATGGGCAAATCTGGGCGACGGAGCACGTACCCAACGAGCCGGCGGCGGAGACCGCGGCGCTCGAGGAGTACCACCGCGCGCACGGGAGCTGTCTGCTTTGCGATTACGCGAGGCATGAGCTGAACGAGAGCGCGCGCGTGGTGTGCGAGAACGACAGTTTCCTGGCGGTGGTGCCCTGGTGGGCGATCTGGCCGTTTGAGACGCTGGTGCTGGCAAAGCGGCATCTGCGCTCACTACTCGACTTTGGTGAAGCGGAGCGCGACGGGTTGGCCGACCTTCTGAAACAGGTGACCACGCGCTACGACAACCTGTTCGAGACGAGCTTTCCTTATACGATGGGCTTCCATCAGGCGCCCTGCGATGGCCGGCCGCATGAGGAGTGGCATTTCCACGCGCATTTCTATCCGCCGCTGCTGCGCTCGGCAACAGTGCGGAAATACATGGTCGGGTTCGAAATGCTGGGCATGCCGCAGCGCGACATCACGCCGGAAAGCGCGGCGGAGCGACTAAAGGGCGTGGTGGGGGAGCACTTTTTGGATCGAGATTCGTGAATTCCGCCGGTTGGGTGACGTGGTGAGCCCGCTGGGATTCGAACCCAGGACCCACGCCTTAAAAGGATATTTTTGACGCTTCTGCACCGCGTTGCGCGCCGCTGCATAAACTCGCAAATCGCCAGTATTTATAAGGGTATTCGTGTGTCACTTAGCGCCGAACCGTCGCAGCAGCTTGCACCGAATACGGTTTTGGAGTATCACAAACGTATCACACTATCCAGATTTTCTTCTGGGCGATGGTCCTGACGTGAGTGTGATACGGAGTGTGATACATGGCGAAAAAGCCAGCTCCCGTGAGCGGCGTATACGAGAGAACGCCGGGTAGCGACATTTGGTCCGCGCGTATCCGCGTGAACGGCAAGCTGGTGCGGAAGAGCTTCGGGCGAGGGCCAAGGGGCCGAGCCGATGCGATCGCGTGGGTAGAGAAGGCACGGACGATCAAACGAACAGGGGAGGGGGTTCTGCCGGCGACCGCCAAGCGCCCCGTCATGACCACCGCCGAAGTTGCCATCCTCGGTGACATCCATGCGATCACGGTCGGTCGGCTGTGCGACGAATTTGATCGCTACGTGAGAGAGCACCCAGAGGAATACCGCGACCAGACCAATCCTCCCAAGCGCACCGCGGAAATCAGGGAGAACTTCGGCGACCGTGCTGTTGCGACGCTCAAGCCATCCGAGATCGAGGACTGGCTTGACAAGATTCAGAAGAAGCGGAGCCTGGCCAACGGGACCGTCAACAAGATGCGCGGCACCTTTTCCATGCTTTTCAAGCATGGAAAGCGGAGGGATCTCGTCAACGTGAATCCCGCCGCGGATGTCCCCCTACGCGATGTGGGTCATTGCATCGTCGAGCGCTTCCTCAGTCCCGAAGAGGAGAAGCGGCTGCGGGAAGTTCTCCAGAGAAAGATCGACTCCCACGATTCCTTCAAACAACCGGAGCTGCGCAAGCAGGCGATCCATAGGCTACTTGAATTCGAGGTTTCTCTGAAGTCGGGAATTCGCAGGTCGGAGCAGTACAACCTGCGCTGGAGCGACGTCGATTTCGAGAGGCGTATCATGCGCCTCCGGCAGACGAAGAACGGGAGGCCACGCAACGCCTACATCATCGGCGATGTCGCGGTCGCGTTGAAACAATTGCGCGAACTCGATCTTGACCGTCGGGATCGTTCAAGTAGCCAACCGAACCAGTCACCGGAAGACGTCGTCTTCGCCAAAGCCGAAAACAAGAAGTGGTGGCTGGCCGCTCTGGACGAAGCGGGCATCGCGAACTACCGCTGGCACGATAACCGGCATACCTTCTGCTCGAGGTTGGTGCAGGCCGGAGTACACCTGAAGGTCGTCCAGGAAGCCGCGGGGCATGCTTCTATCGCTTCGACCATGCGATACGCCCATTTCGCTCCGTCGCAAGTGGTGGATGCGATGGCTGTCCTCAATGCGAAGCCGAGGCGATCAGGCACCGTCGCATGACTGCGGAAGGAGCACCAATCGTTGTTCTTGGGAGTTTGCAGAATACAACAGGCAGAGCGTGCTGCATTCTTGGAGACGCACAACGATATAAAATGTTATATACTTCATCTCGGTCATGAAGGATAGCAGCGAACGTCAGCCAGCGAAGATCGAGTGGGCGGGTGACTCAAAGGAAATTCTGAGCAGCTTCCCTCATGATGTGAAGGCTACGCTGGGATTCTCGTTACGCCAGATTCAGAACGGGGATCGCCCTCGCTGCTCACACCGCCCCATGACTTCAGTCGGGCAGAGCGTGTGGGAACTGAAGGACAGCGACGAACGGACTTGGTATCGGCTGATGTACTTGACGCGGATCGGCGACACCATCCACGTTCTGCACTGCTTTGAGAAGGACAGTAGAAAAACAGACAGGCGCGATCTGGAGGCTGCAAGGGCCAGGCTAAAGGAAATCCGGCAAAGACTGCTGGATTGGAAATAGAGCACATCGACCAACCGGGAGTGGTCAAAATGAGCAAATCAAGTCACATCACCACGGGCGACGTTCTGGACGACCTGGGATTCTCCAGGTCGGAAGCATCGGCCCTGAAGATCAAGGCCTCGATCATGGAGGCGATCCTGGCGGAAATCGACAGGCGCGGCTTTACTCAGCGCCAGCTTGTGGACCTGTTGGATGAATACCAGCCGAATGTCAGCAACCTTCTGCATGGCAGGATCAGCAGGGTAAGCATCGAAAAGCTATTGGGCTATGCGGACCGGCTCAGAATGCACAGCAGGATCGAGCTGCGTCCGCCTGCCAGGGCTAGCCGGCGCAAACCGGCGAAGCATACCTCACGAAAAGACGCAGTGTACGCGTAGCACCACCGCGACCAGCTATCCGACCTTGCGCCTCGGGTGATCGGATCGAGCGAACTTGTGAATCGCCTCGACCGGGATCAGCACGCGATTATCGATTCTCCGTGTCATCAACCGCCCGTCAGCAATCATGTAATCCACTTTGCGGATGCTGATAGTGAGCATCTCCGCAGCCATTTTGCGGCTCACGAGCAGCTTCGCATTCGGCGGCACGCTCGCTGTGGCAGGTGGCTTGCGCGTGCCGCCCTGACGCCTTCGCGCCGGCAACTCCTGATTTGCAGACTCTGGTGCCATTGCGGGCGGGGAAGCGCATGGACTGCGAAGCGAGGCTGGAATGGCGCTCGCTTGGTCGCCGTCGATTTGGACGAGAGGATCAACCGGAGCGAATAAGGAGAGCTGGTCAGACAGCGCGACTCGCTGGAAGCGGCGGGCAGGGGAAGAAGGATGCACGGGACACCTCAGGGGCGTGCACACTTGACAATAGTGCAGGAGTATCCATGGAGTTAACTTGTAAGTTTACGAATGGATATGTCGGTCGCAGCGGCAGTTCCCGAAGACAGGACCGAGAAAGGAAAGCCCGTGGCCGAAAAGCCCGGATGGCCGCAGCAGCCGGTCATCTCCATCCGCGTTTCCGAAGCGCTGCGCTCGCGGCTGGAGCGCCTGAAAGAAGTTCTCGCGAAGAAAAGCGGCGAAAACGTCACCACTTCAGAGGTGGCGAAGCAGCTACTCGAATCGGCGCGGGAAGACCGGCTGGAGGTGGCCGAGCTGCTGACCAACGCCACTGGGGCGCTGGCGGCGGCCAGGCGCAAGGGGGAAGCCGGGCTGAGCATTGCCCGAGCGGAGTGGATCGTCCTCGCCCACTACGTCCAGCAGGGTGTCGAGAGCCAGACCGGGGATCTCGTCTCCCGAGAGACGATGAACGGAATCCTGGCGGCCTTTCTGGCGGCGTACAAAGCGCGGCGAGGGAAGAACTCGAGCCGGGATGAGCACTACCTCTCCAATCTGCCGCGCCTGAACAGGGAAGGAAAACCGGTGCATGGAGCTGAGGCCGAAGGGATCGATCTTCCAACCGCCGTCGAGCGGCTGATCCGGGCGTTGAAGGCTCCGGATGTGGACGAGGTGTGGCCGCAGTTCGCGGCGCGGAACCTGTAGGAATTTCTGGAGGAAGAATCCTTCGGGATCGAAGCGATGAATCAGGCGCTGAAGCCGTACTGGCCTGTCCTGTGGAGAACGGCGGCCCGAGGGCACTATCTGGTGCGCGGCTACCCGGTCCGGGATACTGCCCGAAGGGCTGCCGAACATCCGTGGGGTCCCGCGATTTCCTCGGTCTTCGAGGGCGGTTTCGTGCTTTCATTTGCGACTGGCGGCGAAGACCTTTCGGTGCTGATCAGCCTGCCGGAATCTCGCCAGACCATGTTCGAAATCAGTCCGTATCCGACAATTGCGGAGTTCCGGTCAATGCTGGAGAAGTGGGACACGAGCTATCCGAACTCGTTCTGGCGGGGCCGCTGGTTCTTCGGCTATACGGCAATGGAAACGACTGTGCCGCCGGTCTGGGTTCGGTGGGAGGGCGCGGTCACGTTCGGGTTCACGGCTCAGGAATGGGCCTCGCTCCGGAAAGCGTTTGGCCTTGCCTGGCAGAAGCCCGAGCTGCAGCGCATCTCCGGCGAGCTGATGCTCGAATACGGCGAGCTGTAGGCGAAAGACAAGGTTTGCGCTGCTGTCGCAGCGGATGCAAGTGGACACGACACCCCCAACCGGGTTGCTGTATGGAAACCAAAAGCGCGGTGACGTTTACAAATGTCAACATCCGTTGCGACAGCAATTTAGGCTTCCGGTGTTTACGCCGGTAAACGCGCGTTTACGTGCGTAGACGAAAACAGCGCCAGCGACCGCCGCGGTGTAAACGCGTTGAAGCAAAAGAGCCTTGCGCGACTTGCATGGATCGGGGGTAAGAGGCCAGAACCACAGCTCAGAACGGAGGTTCCCCACAATGAACGCCTCCCGAACGACGATAGTACAAGCGAACAGTCGCTCCCAGACTGACGAAAGCAAGCCCGGCTTTCGCACCAAAACCATCTCCACGCGGCTGACGCCGGAGGAACTGGCCGAGGTGGAATCGACCGCCGAACGGGCGGGCAAGCCACTCTCGGAATGGCTGCGGGAGATGGCGCTGACGACCGCCAGAGAGCGGCCATCCGACCCGATGGAGTTGCTGCTCGCTGAAGTCTGGGCGCTGCGCCATGCCTTGCTTAACCTGTTCCATGCCGGCGCCAGAGCGACCGCCGAAGGCAAGCCGTTGCTGCCCGAATCCGTCCTCAAGATACACGACAAGGCCGATGCACAGAAGCTCGAACAGGGGCGGCGAATGCTCGCCGACTTCCTGGCTCGACCTGTCGATGGCGAAGTGCGATGAATTGGAGGGCGATCCTTACTCGCTTGGTCTGGCTCGCCGTGCTTGCGATGGTTGTCGAGACCGGGACGATCTGGGTGTGTTCGAGCTGGTTCTGGACGCCGATTCAGCGCCATTACCTGCCCGCATACATCTGGAGTTCGCTGCCGGTGATTACGCCCGCGGCTGCGGAGACACGGATCATCTGGAAGACCAGGCCGCATCGCAAACGGGAACCGGCGACGGATGAGGATGTCGTGGATTCCAAGGGCGAGACCAGCATGCAGGTGTCTCAGTCGGCCCTCGATGCAGGCTGGAAGGCGTTGACGGAAGGGCCACCGCAGCAGTTTTCGACGGCAACGCTCAGACGGGACTTGCCTGACCTGGCTTTTGACGGCGAGGGGCTTTGGAGCTTCCTGCTGCTGCCGGAACTCTGCGCGCTTGCGGCGTTCTGCTATGCGGTTTACGGATGCGTCTGGCTGGGAAATCGGCTGCTGGACTGGGCTGCCGATCTCGCCTGGAAGCACCGGCGGTCGCCCTGGGAGGACCCACTCCCGAGTCCCTTCGACAGGTGCGCGGCAATGGCGCGAGGAATTCAATCCCGATGGGCAAAGCTGCACCGGAGCGCAATGCCGCGCATACAAACGCATCGGGCTGCAGCAACGCCAAGCGCCGCGCAGCCCGAGCCACCGCCAAGACCCACATCCTTC
>JASHRH010000339.1 GCA_030037475.1 Acidobacteriaceae bacterium | reverse complement strand
TCGCGCAGGCGATCCTGGACGATCTCCTGGCGAACCTCATCCTCGAACTTCTCTGTCGTGATGTTGAAGGTGTTCGCGATGAATTCGGCATATCGCTCGTCGCCGATGAAGTGGCCGTCGGGAAAGAGCATCGCGCCCCACTCCCCGGTGTGCAGAAACTGCCGCACATCGTTGTCGCTGGCGGTAACGCCGAGATGGCTGGCCTCGTCCTGGAGGACATCCTGCTCGATGACCGTCTGGGCGGCCTCCTGCATGATCATGGACATGTAGATCTCAGGAACCTGCTGTCCGCGCGTGATGCGTTTCTCCACCTCCTGCACGTCGGTGATGGAAACTGCGTTCTCGGCGGGCAGAAAACGGCCTAAGGGGCCGCCGCGGCGGATGGTGGCGTAGGTGGTGGAATTCGACGAAGCCTGACCGCTGTAGAGGCCGGGAACGAGGAAGATCACCATCATCACGCAGGTGGCGGCGATAATGACCCAGAACAGGGCTTTGGTGAATCTGGACTCTTTTTGCAGGAAGCGAATCATGCGATGGTTGACAGCCTTTTCAGTATGCGGCGTTTGCGCCGGCGGGAGCCGGGGGAAAATGGCGATTTTCCATAATGCAGGAACCTTCATCCAGTATAAACGGGCGAGGAAAGACAGGAAACGACGGCAGGAGAGATACAATCAGGGGCAGGTCCCCAGGCCGGAATCGGAAAAATCCGCGCAGCACCCCTGCGGGTAATCGGGCAGTGCGTCCAACTCTCAGGAGAGGACCAGGTGCATTTCCATGGAGATGCCGAAATCGAGCGACATTCCGCTTTCGGAGATCACGCCGAAGGAGATTTACATGAACCGGCGCCGGTTCATGGCCGGAGCGGCTGCTCTGGGAGCGGCGGCCCTTGCCGGTGAAAGCGGCCGGCTGCTGCATCCGGCGGGCGTGGAAGCGGCCGAGACGCTGGCCACGGTGTCCAGCAGGTATTCGACGTCCGGGCTGACACTGACGCCGTTCTACGATATCACCCATTACAACAATTTCTATGAGTTCGGGGTGCAGAAGGGCGACCCGGCGGCGAACGCGTGGCGGCTGAAGACACGGCCGTGGTCGATATCGATCGAAGGTGAAGTAAAGCAGAAGAAGACCTTCGACATCGATACGCTGCTGAAGCTGCGGCCGATGGAACAGCGCGTCTACCGCTTCCGCTGCGTGGAAGCCTGGAGCATGGTCATTCCGTGGGCAGGTTATTCGTTGTCGGAGCTGATCAACGAGTGCCAGCCGAAGCCGACGGCGAAATTCGTACAGTTCATCTCGCTGGCCGACTCGAAATGCGAGCTGCTGCCGTGGAGTTCCGGGATCAACTGGCCGTACAGGGAAGGATTGCGCATGGACGAGGCCATGCATCCGCTCACGCTGCTGGCCTTCGGACTCTACGGACAGGATCTGCCGAATCAGGACGGAGCGCCGGTGCGTGTAGTCGTCCCGTGGAAATACGGCTTCAAGTCGGCGAAGTCCATCGTGAAGATCAGGTTCGTGAAGTACCAGCCGGAAACCACGTGGAACGACATGGCACCCATGGAGTATGGCTTCTACTCGAATGTGAATCCTCACCGGGATCATCCCCGCTGGAGCCAGAAGATGGAGCGGGTGATCGGCGCACCTATCTGGAAGCAACTCCAGCCGACGCTGATGTTCAACGGATACGGCGATCAGGTGGCGTCTCTGTATCAGGGAATGAACCTGATGAAGGATTATTGAGGGGCAGCGGTTTCTCAGGGCCAGGCTGTGACAACAACTCATGGGAGGCAAGGGTGGCACACAACGAATTCTGGACGCGCGCGGCGGAAGAGCTCCGCCCATACGATCTGCTGAAGCATCCCTTTTACCAGGCCTGGTCGGCAGGAGAACTCACGCCGGCGGAGCTGGGGTTCTACGGACGACAATATCTGGAGCACGTTGCGGCCTTTCCCACCTGTCTGACGGCTCTGCACAGCCGTTTGCCGGAAGGAAAAACGCGCAGTGCGGTTCTGCGCAATGCGGCGGAAGAAGAAGTAAAGGGAAAGCCCCACGCCGACCTGTGGCGTCAGTTCGTGGCCGGAATCGACCCGGAGGAACGGGCGACGGCCGAGGAGATCCTGCCCGAAGTGCGGGAGCTTGTCGGGACATATCGCGAGTTGGGACGCAGCGCACCGCCGGCGACGGCGCTGGGCGCGTTCTATGCCTACGAATCGCAGGTGCCGCGGATTGCCGAGGAGAAGCGGGCCGGCCTGAAGAAGTTCTATGGCGCCGATGACACCACCTGCGCCTATTTCACCCTGCACATGACGGCCGATGTACATCATGCGAACGTGTGGCGCGGGCTGATCGACCGGGCCATCGGCGAACGAGGCAACGCTGCCGCATCGGAAGCGCTGGAGGGCATGTGCCAGGGAGCGCGTGCACTGTGGTACGCGCTGGACGGAATTGAGGCGGCAAGACAGCGGTCGCGGACGGCTGCGGGGGAGAGGCAGGCAGTTTGCAGCTGATCGGGATTCCGCACTCCAGCAGAATCAGGGACTGGCGATGATCTCACCGGTGGTTGGAGACGTGAGAGGGTGAGGCAGCGCTGGATTGTCATGCTGAAGGTGCTGGTGCATGGGGCCTGTCTCGCCCCGATTGCCTGGCTGCTGTGGCGGCTCTACCTTTCCGCGACGTCCGATCCGATCGCGCTGGGGCCGGATCCGACGCATACCGTGACCTTCTTTACCGGGCGCGGCACGCTGCGCCTGCTGGTCATTACACTGGCCATTACGCCGGTGCGCAAGCTGACCCCGAAACTGGCGTGGCTGGTGCGCTTCCGGCGGATGCTGGGGTTGTACGCCTTTTTCTACGCCTGTCTGCACCTGATGACCTACGTATGGCTGTATGTCGGCTTCAGCTGGTCGGCTATGGTGGACGATATCAGCCAGAGGCGATTCATCACGGCGGGCCTG
>JASHRH010000034.1 GCA_030037475.1 Acidobacteriaceae bacterium | reverse complement strand
GATCTTCGCCAAGGCCCGATCGGCAATTCGTACTACCTCAATGACGCCGCCGGTAAAGGCCGGCCGATCAAGACAGTCGATGAGCGTCTTGGCTGGAGAGGAGATGGGAACCTGTCGGCCGTAAAGCGGATAGAGCTGCGATCCGAAGAATTTGGGCTGCGATAGATGCACGAAGCGCACCGTCGAGCCTTCAATCTCCCGTTCGGACACCTTGCCCGTCACGGCGATGAACGCAGTGAGGGGAATCTGCGTCGTAAAGCCATGAAAGGAGGCGGCTGACCACCATCCCGCATAGGACGGGGTCACCGCAGCCGTCGCCAGGGCGAGCACGTTGTTCTCCCCCAAATTGTCCGGACCATGCTCCGGCGGCAGAAGAACGTAACGGCCACGGCGGACCCGGGACAGCCACCCCTTGCGGATGAGCTGCTGGACCACGTTGCGGGTTGCGGTACCCGGGCCGGCCAGAGTACGGATGTCCGACACATCCACAGCCTCGCGGCCACGCTCGCGGAGCGAAAGCACTACCTTCGCTTCTAAAGGTCCGAGGGTTCGTAGATTAGAAAAAATCATGCCTCACTGATTTAATCAGTATTAATCTATATAATTTAATCTAAACTGGCCCGGAAAGTATGACACATCGATTAAATATAATTATATTATTCTGGTGAAATCAGTACAATTATATCTAGATTAATCTTTACGTAAGCTGGAACTCTGTGGCAGCGGGTTGGTGGCCATGCAACGCGCAAGCTACCCGGCAGTGACCGGGGCCACAGAACTCCGCGACCGACTTCCTACGCCGGCCTCGTGGAAACCCTACGAATCTACGCGCAATCCGTAGCTGCGCTCATGCCGTGTGTTGCATTGAACCAAGCCCAATACTCCGAGAGCCGTAGCCGATATCTTGCGATATTGAACTCGCTGAGGCGCTGAAATTCCTCGATCGTCAGCTCGACGAACTTCTCTACGTCGGACGCGTCAACGATTCCTCGAGCGAGAGCGCGGACGTTATCGGCACTGGGTCGTTGCTGCGCGCGAATGATTTGACCGATGACTTCCGGTAGAGTCTCTCGATAGCGCATACGAAACCGATCGGGTTCCGCGACTGAATCCCGAACCACGACGTACCGCTGGCAGGAGCGTTCGTACGCCCACACGAATACGTCCCTCAGGAGTTCAACGCGAGTCGTCTCGTAGACGGCCAGAGTTCCTGCGATGTATGCGTGCTCCGGAACATCGACAAATGACGACGGGGGAGCACGCGCTGCTCTTTCCGTACCTCACTGAAGCGCTCAAGGCTCAATAAGGCGCTGAGTGTGCAATACCCGGCGCACCTATGACTCGACCAGTCCGCAAGGTGACGCGCAACCGCTCAGGCGCGGTGGGGGTACATCATGAAAGCAGCGTTCCGTCTCGCGGCGCTGCACGGGCCGGTCTTGCTCATCGATGGCGGACAGCCCGATCCCCTGATGCCGCTGTCCAAAGCCACATACGACGCCATCGATCACTTGCCGGCCTTCTACGGCTCACCGGGCCTGGCGCATTGAGACTCGGCCGACCGGAGCCCGGATTGCAGGAGACCTGTCCATGACGAATCCCAACTTCGCGCCCGGCGTCGTGGCCCCGGGCGGTCTTCCGGCGGCTGCACCGGGGAACTACGCCGAGGATCGCGCCGAGATCGAGAATCTATCCAACCGCTACATGATCGCGGTGGACGCGGGCGACATCGATGCCATCCTGTCCGCGTGGGCGGACGAAGGCGTGCTCGAGTGGGCGGGCGGTACCGAACGGGGCCGGGTGGCCATCGGCCAGGCAATGACCCGATTCAGGGACCTGCTGCGCGGCGAGATCGCCGCCGGTGCGACTTCGCGCCAGCGCACGCGGCACGTGATCTTCAATCACGTGATCGACGTGACGGGCGACACTGCGAAGACCGTCGCCTACTGGATCGCCCTCACCAACAAGACGCCGCAGAAGGACGTGCAGCTCGTGCATTTCGGCCACTACGAGGACGAGCTGGTGAAGCGCGATGGCCGCTGGCTGTTCACGGTGCGCAGGGTCTTCAACGAGTCGCTGTCCAACCGCGCGCTCTTCTATCCCGGGCTCGGCGAGAGGGATCCGCGCGAGTAGTTGCACCCGCCGGCGCGCTCAGCGCACCCGCCGCTCGCTCTCACTCGCGCTGTCCGGAAGCTTCAGGCTCCGCTCGGCAAGCGCTGCACGCAGGAGCGACGGCGCCGGCTCTAGGTTCGGTCTTCTTGCAGGGAAGCCGTGGTTTCTCGGACCAGTGTATCGCGGTCCGTGTTTGGCGCGGCGAGATGGCGCGCCAGTCGCTCGGCGTGCACTCGCAGCTCCCGGACTGCCGTCGCCTCCCAGTGATCCGCTCGGAGCATGGGACCGACATAGTAGAGGTCACGGGCCGGGTGGCCGCTTGCGTTCCGCAGAGCGCCGAAGTCATCCGTGAGAGGCCCAAGTCCGCACTGATCCGGCACCGCCATACCTCGGGCGAAGAGCGAGTGCCACAGTCGATTCCCGGTATTGCGCAGGTCGTAATTGGGTCCCGTGCA
>JASHRH010000033.1 GCA_030037475.1 Acidobacteriaceae bacterium | reverse complement strand
AGAAAGCGAAGCGCATCAGCAGGCATGGGGACTCCTGTTGCGTGGGTGGTGCGGAATACGCTCCTCGTGAGACGCGCGAGATGGCGTTTGGTGAGCAAGGGGATGCGAAAATCGCCTGCTCCGAAGCCGAGTCCGGGTCCTGCGCGGCCCTGAACCTGCCCCTGAATCAGGCGCTCCATGAAGGCTCTCCATTATTTGTACTCCAGGCCCGCCTTGCCATAAACAGGACAAACAAAACTGCGATCTTCGGCATCCAATTGGGTTGAACTTCTGCAGGACGCCCGACTCCTCTTTTGCACTTCTGCTGCAAGCCGCCACTGCCCTGGCTCCGTCTCTGTCGTGACTGCGGCATGCTGCCATGTCCTCGGCCCCCACTCTGCTGAACCTTCTCCGCGAAACTCTGAAAACCCTCCAGGGGAGCCAGGAGTTTCTCGCCGACGATCCCTACGTCCAGGGACTCCGCCGATGGCTACTGCTCACCATTGCCGACCTGGAAGACCAGGCGCGCAGGGCCGAGCCTCCGGATTCCAAAGTCGCCTGATTCTGCGGGGTTCCCAGACTGGACCCCTGCTTTCAAACCCCGTATACTCAAAGAGGTTGTCAGCACCTCAATCGAGCAGGATCACCATGCCCAAACTGAAAACGCATCGGGGCGCGGCCAAGCGCTTCAAAAAGACCGGCACGGGCAAATTCAAGCGCGGCCAGTCCAAAATGCGGCACATCCTCACGTCCAAGGAGACGAAGACCAAGCGCAGGCTCGCCCAGAGCACCCTGGTCTCGGACGCCGACCACGCGAAGGTGGCCCGCATGATTCCCTACGCCTGATCTTTCCGGGCCGCTCATGCGAGCGGCTCCCTCGGCCCCGCCGAGAGTGGATCCGGCACGACACGCGCGTGAAGAGGCTCTCCCGCCTCCAGCCGCTGAACAGTAACCCCAAGGAGAACCGCCATGCCACGCGTCAAACGTGGAACCAAACGCACCGACCGCCGCAGGAAAATCCTGAAGAGGGCCAGCGGCTACTTCCTCACCAAATCCAAACTCTACCAGGCCGCCCAGGAAGCCGTTGAGCGCGGACTCAAGTTCGCCTACTCCGGCCGCAAGAACAAAAAGCGCCAGTACCGCTCGCTCTGGATCGTCCGCATCAACGCGGCTGCCAAAGCCAACAGCATCTCGTACTCGCAGCTCATCAGCGGCCTGAAGAAGGCCGGCGTGGAACTGGACCGCAAGATGCTCGCCGATCTGGCCGTGAACGACGCTCCCGGGTTCACCGCCCTCGTCGGTACCGCCAAAGCCGCGCTCGAGCAGCATCAGACTCACGAAGCGCTGAAAAAGTAGAATCGAATCTTCGCACGAGTGGGTGCCCCACCCTTATCGTCCCGGTGTTGGACGATAGGGTGGGCTGACCGTTTTTTAGCTGACCGTTTTTTCGCTGCCCGTTTTTTCGCTACACTTGTCCTTCCGGGAAATCTCCCGCCGCAGCACACCTCCATTGCCTGATCCACTCTCCAAAGCGCCCATGACCGGGGCCCCCGGCGAGCCTGCTCGACGGGGTGGTCTCACCTACGCCGACGCTGGTGTGGACATCGACGCCGCAGACCGCGCCAGGCAGCGCATCAAGTACCTGGCCCAGCGCACCTTCACCCGCAACGTCCTCGGCGAAATCGGCGGTTTCGGTGGCCTCTTCCGCCTCGACAGCAAGTTCCAGGAACCGGTCCTCGTCTCTTCCGCCGACGGCGTCGGCACCAAGCTCAAAGTCGCATTCCAGCTCGGCATCCACCACACCGTCGGTGCCGACCTCGTCAACCACTGCGTCAACGACATCGCTGTCCAGGGCGCCATGCCGCTCTTCTTCCTTGACTACCTCGCCACCGGCCGTCTCGACGGCGAGATCGCCGAGAAGATCGTCTCCGGCCTCTCCGACACCTGCCGCGCCAACGGCTGCGCTCTCATCGGCGGCGAGACTGCCCAAATGCCCGGCTTCTACGCCGACGGCGAATACGATCTCGCCGGCTTCATCGTCGGCGTGGTCGAGCGCGCGAAGCTGATCACCGGCGCGAAGATCCGCCCCGGCGACGTCCTCCTCGGTTTCCCCTCCACCGGCCTGCACACCAACGGTTACTCGCTGGCCCGCCGTCTCTTCTTCGACGTCGCCCGCTACAAGCCCGACCAGTACGTGAACGAGTTGAAAGAGAAGGCCGGCGCGGCGCTCATGAAGACGCATCGCAGCTATCTCAGCCTCATCCGGCGCCTCACTGCCAGCGATTACGCCGTGGGCCTGGCGCACATCACCGGCGGCGGCATCACCGGGAACCTGCCCCGCATCCTGCCCAAAAGCGTCTCCGCCCACGTCGAGCTGGGCTCCTGGCCAATCCTGCCCATCTTTGAGCACCTCCGCGCGCTGGGCAACATTGAACAGGACGAGATGCTGCGCACCTTCAACCTGGGGCTAGGCCTCATCGCCGTCGTCCCCGCCGAGCGCTTCAAGCGCTGCAAGTCCATGCTCGACCGCGCCGGCGAGAAGTCGTACGTCATCGGCCGCATCGTGAAGGGCGACCGCCGGGTGATTTACGCATGACCGCTAACTTGCTGACTTGCTATCTCCCTGACCTGCTCGCCAGCCATGCATAACCTCGGCATCCTGTTAAGCGGCCGCGGCTCCAACTTCCTCGCTATCGCCGAGGCCATCCGCGACGGACGCATCCCCAACGCCCGCATCGCCGTGGTCATTGCCAACGTTCCCGACGCGCCCGGCCTCGCCGCCGCCCGTCGCCTCGGCCTCGCCGTCGTCGCCCTCGACTCCCGCGGCCGCAAGCGCGCCGAGCACGACGCCGACGTCATCGCCTGCCTCCGCCAACACGAAGTGGATCTCGTCTGCCTCGCCGGCTACATGCGCCTGCTCTCGCCCAGCTTCGTCCAGGCCTTCCCGCAGCGCATCCTCAACATTCATCCCTCGCTGCTGCCGGCTTTCCCCGGCCTCGACGCGCAGCATCAGGCCTTCGACTACGGCGTCCAGGTGGCCGGCTGCACGGTTCACTTCGTCGACGAGCAGCT
>JASHRH010000338.1 GCA_030037475.1 Acidobacteriaceae bacterium | reverse complement strand
AGAGCCCCGTCCGCCATGTTGCGTGCTCGGTCGAGCGCGTAGCTCCACTCCCGCCTGAAGTACCCCTCGAGCCGGCTCTGGGTGTTCTCAGAGATCACCGGGATGAAATACGAGCAGCGAGAGATGTTGCGTTGGATCTTCCGGTCGTAGTCGTCCCCGGCCTCCAGCCTGTCGATGTCGAACCAGGTGGGGATGCCCGCAGCTTCGAGCCCCGCCGTGATCTGCTGCACCGCTGCCAGATCCTCCCGCGCGTAGCTCACGAACACCGCGCGCTCCGGCATCTCCTTGGCCGGCGGTACGAAGCGCAGGGGGGAGAAGGCGGCGGGACCGGAGCCGGCTGGCTTGCCCGATGCGCCCGGTGCGCCAGCGCTGGACGGATGCCGCTTCTGCCACCGCTGGTGTAGCTCGGCCACGAACCGCTCCGCCCCGGTGTAGATCCTCGTGCGGACACTCACCTGCTGCAGGAAGGCGATGAGCCGCGCGTCCTGTGCCACCTCGTCGTCCGCGAGGATCTCTCCCACCTCCCGAGGGTCGGAGAGCCGATGCCGCTTCGCCATCCGCAGGAACAATCGCGCGAGCCAGTTCGAGAAGTTGCTCCCGATCACCAAGAGGTGATTGTGCTCGAGCTCGTGGAAGAGCCGCTCCGGCACCAGGCTCTCGTTCTGCAGCCCACAGATGTACTCGAGCAGGTCCTCATCGGAGATCACGTACGTCGGAAAGGCGGAGAGCTTCCCGAAGAGGTGATACACCACCGGGCGCGTGAGCCGCTCGCGCTCAGTGGGCAAGTCCACCACCCGATTCGGGGCATAGGCGAGCACCTCGGTCGAGGGGGCTCCGCCAAAGCGCTCGAGATTGATCGCGCTCTCCAGCAGCGAATCGAAGGTCGTGGTGACGAACAGATCGAAGTCGGTGATCGCAGCGAGCTGGCGCAGCGCCGCAGAGGGCTCGAAGGGCGCATCCTTGAGCACCGAGCGCAGCCGCACGTACGCTTCCTCCCTCCGGCCCCGGCCGGCGAGGAACAAGCACACCACATCGCTCAGGGTGTAACGCTCGGGCAGATCGGAGCGGTCGACGTTCAGCCGTACCGCAAGCTTCTCGGCCGCCCAGTCGAGCAGCAGCTTCGGGCCCCGCTCCGTCTGCACCCGCAGCAACTCCGGCCCCACGATCGGAATGACCCGCCGCTCCTCGATGAAGGACAGCAGGTCCTCCCACGCATCCTCATCGAGCGTGGCGGAGGGCAGGATCGCGGTCGAACCGGTGTTCATTCTTGTCGGCGCGCCAGAAGCGTCGGACGGTGTCCCTCGAATGTGCCCGGCGCGGTGGTGAGATTATTCCCGTCCGCGGCGGAAGGTGCATGGTACGCTTGGGGCGCAGCTCGTGCACGCCGGCGCCAGGGTGAACAACACAGCACGACGAAGAGCCAGCGTCTTCCGTGGCTTGCGCACCGGGCATCGTGGGCGCCCTTCCGCGCAAACATGGCGTGCCCGAATCATGGGCCATGCTTGGACTCGAACCCAGGACCAAGGGAGGCTGTCGCCGCGGCGGTAGCTGATGAAGATGCCCGACAAGGGTCACCCCGCTTTCTCATGGCCCGGAAGATCTCATCGTCGCGACCGGACCCGTCGGTGGAGCGAGCATCCGGGAATGACTGTATCCAGTCAATCCTGTGCGACATGAGGGCCTACCTTTCCCACCTCCCGAGGATCGAAGAGCCGATGTCGCTTCGCCATCCTCGAGAACAGCCGCGCGACTCGAGCGCCCCGCGATATCACGGGCGAGGCTTGCCATCGGACTCGACCGTGAGTGGGCCCGGTCTCACGATGGGCTTTTGGGCCTTCCCCCCGCGGAGGTGGTCAACGAGAACCCGTTCTATCAGCGCAAAACCGCCCGACATGCGGGGTGTCAGATCGATTACATGATCCACACGAAGTTCGACACGCTGTATGTCTGCGAAATCAAGTTCTCGAGGAATCCAATCGGCAGCGCCGTCATACGAGAGATGCGATCCAAGATCGCCGCGCTCAGCCGGCTTCGCGGCATGTCGTGCAGGCCGGTGCTCATTCACGTCAACGGCGTCAGCGAAGACTTGAAAGACGCCGACTATTTCGCCCACATCGTCGATATGGGCGACCTGCTTGGACGAGTCCACTGACAGCGGCAAATGGCCAGCCGTCGGGCGACTAGATTCTGCGCAGTAACGCCTCGCCTCACCAGACCCCGCTCATTGTGCGGTTGCCCCGGGGTTCCAGTTCTGGATCAGCGTGATCGGCGCTGCAGCGCCCTCCGACGCCATGTTGATGAGGAAGCGCCCGTCGGGGGCGACGTCATATTCGCGCCCAGCCGTTGAAGCCTCGCCACCATTGAAAATCCGCGTCTGGAAAAGCGTCACCGGCGTGCCCGCTGCAAGCTGGGCTCCGCGGACGGTGATTGGCGCTGCCATCATGGCCCCTGACGGGTCGATGTAGTCGATCTCCTTGCCATCCCGCTGCCACTTGGGATAAATGCCGCCCGCGGTGGACACCTGCCACTGCATCGCACCCGAGGCCGCATTCGAGTCCTTGGGTACACCCGGCGGGTGAAACGGACGGACGTAAATCTCGAATCGCCCGGATTCGTTCGACTGGTACGCCACCCACCGGCCATCCGGCGAGAATACGCCCCATTCCTCGTCGAACGGCGTCTTCAGGAACACCGAGGGCGTGGGTGCTCCGGCCATCGGGACGACCCAGATGTCGGCCCCCGTCTGCGGAGTGCCGCTGTCATACAGCAGGAATCGGCCGTCCGGTGACCAGCTGGTCGGTGCCCCCGGTATCTTCACTTGACCTGCGCTCAGGAGCGGCTGCTCGTCACCCACCGCCCCGTTCACGAGCGTCTGGTAAAGGTCGAAGGTACCGGACGGGTTGGAGGTGAACACGAGCCGCGTGCCGTCGGGGGACCACACGGGGTCGAAGTCGATCGTCGCCCCGAACGTCAGGCGGCTCATGCGGGCGCCATCCAGCAGCCAGATATTGAAGCCCTGCGCTGTGGCGCGCGCGACCACCGCGCGTCGGCCGTCCGGCGCGACACGGGGCTCAAATAGAGTGCCATCCGGGGTGCCGACGCTGCCGCGCACGGCGCCCGAGCGATCGAACCACGTCAGTTGCACCTGGCTGACCGCACCGCCCCGGTAAGCCACCAGCCCCGTCGCCGACACGGAGATTGGGCTGAAAGGCCCTGCCGGCAAGAGGCCGCTGGCCAGCGTGACTGGCGCACCCGTGAGCGCAGCCTTCCCCACATCCAGCCGCTGGGCCACGAGCGCGCCATCCCGCACCCACAGCATCCAGCCGGTGGGCAGATACAGAGCTTGGCTCAGCGCATTCGTCAGCTGTGTCGGAGCGCCCCCGGTCAGATCGCCCAGGTAGATCCCTGTCCCACCCGCGGCCGGAGATCCAGCCACAGTGAACAGGAAATGGTGCCCGTCGGGTAGGAAGAAGGGCCCCGCCTGTCCAGTCTGTCCTGCCTTCAATGTGGTCACCGCCCGCGCCGCGCCCCCGGTGGCGGACACGCGCATCAAGGGGCTCCCTATCTGACTCCGCGCAAACAGGATGACGCCGGCCGCGTTCCATGTCCCGCCGGCCCCGTTAGGTGCAGGCGCCAGGGTATACGGCGCCCCGCCGCCCAGATCGAGGTGCTTCAGCGCACCATGAGTGAAGAAACCAATCGAGCGGCTGTCGGGCGACCAGAAAGCATCGGTTGCACCCTCCGTGCCTGCAAGCGGCTGCGCCGTCGTCGAGGCCAGCGACCGCAGCCACAGACGCGAAGCGCCACCGTCTGAGGCCACGAATACGATCTGCCGGCCATCGGGCGAGAGCGCGAAACTGTTGGGCTGGCTCGTTGCGGGCGTGACGATGTCGAGGCGCGTTTCGGGCGGCGCGGGCGGCGGGGTGAGGCGCAGATACCGAATCGCCGGCACCGCGAGCAAGGCCATCCCCACTATCGCGACCGCGGCCACTATCGCGAGCGACGCTACGATCCAGCGCAGCCGTCGGGCACTCTGCGCGCTCCTTGCCGCGGCCGCCTGGGCGAGCGCGGCAGCCGCTTGCTCGGCCGCCGCCGCTTCCGGGTCCAGGATCGCCCGCAGCGCCGTCACCAGGCGCGTCGCGTCGTTGTGAAAGTCCGGGTCCGGGCGCACCTCGATCGACTGGCGAAATACGAGCGATCCCAGGGACCCAGGCAGATCCGAGGCCCCCGGCAGCGGCGCATGACCGACCAACAGCGGTACCACCGGGATGTCGCGGGCGAGCGCGGTCTCCAGCTCGATCCGCACGAAGTCATCCGGATCCTCGAGCCGCCGCTGCCCCGCCAGGTTACGCGCCTCCGTCCACTGCGGACCCACGATGGCGAGCATCACCCCGCAGTTCCCCACGATGTCGTTCAGATGCCCGCGGAAATCCCGTCCCAGCGGAATCGAGTCCACATCCTTGAACACCTGCGCCTTGCCGAACTCGGCGACGAGCCGATCGTAAATGCGGCCCGTGGCGTCCGGACTGTCGCTGCGGCGGTAGCTGATGAAAATCCCCGACAAGAGTCACTCCGCTTTCTTATGACCCGGATGACCTCATCGTCGCGACCGGGCCGTTCTTTGGATGCCCATCGCTGAAGTCTATGCGCCCCGCACCCCGAGGTCGACTGGCTCTGGGGGAGCCCATTCTGGTGGACGCTGTGCTACCCTGCTGCGCGGGTCGGGGTCTCATAATAATGACGGGGTCGAAAACCAAAATGTACTCGCAATCACATGCCCCGACATACGCCGGCGTTGGACCGAGGCTGCTGAGCGAGCGCAATTTCCTGCTCATTCTCGTTGCTCTCGTCTGGGCCGCGATCATCGGCGGCTTCGGGCCGGAGATCGCCCATCATCTCATCACCCATGCGGCGCCTTATCCTCTGGTGCTGCACTTCCACGGCGTGGCATTCTTCGGCTGGCTCGCGCTTCTGACCGCGCAGGTGCTCCTGATTCGCGCCCACCGCCGGGACCTGCACATCAAGCTTGGCGTCGCAGGTGCGATGCTGGCGGGTACCATGGTCGTCCTGGGTCCCGTGACCGCGCTGGTCATGGACAGAATCCACCTGGGAACGCCGGCGAGCGACCCCTCGTTCCTCAGCACCCAGCTGCTGGACATCGTGGAGTTCACCGCCCTGGTCCTGGCGGCACTGCTGCTCAACACGGCGCCCAGTGCCCACAAGCGGCTGATGCTGCTGGCGACATTCGCGCTCACCACCGCCGGTTTCGGCCGCATCATGGGCGTGACGTTCGAGAGCCGGTTTGGACACAGCACCTGGCCATACTTCGGCGACACCTACCTGGGCGGTGACCTGCTGGTCGTGGCCATCGCGATCTATGACCTGCTGACGCGGCGGCGTCTGTATCCCACCTACGTGGCGGGCTGTCTCTGGATCGGGGCCGCGCAGGCTGCGGCCATCTGGCTCTACTTCTCCCCATCCTGGAAGCTGCTGGCGCTGCGGATGATCGGGCATTGAGCCCGA
>JASHRH010000337.1 GCA_030037475.1 Acidobacteriaceae bacterium | reverse complement strand
TTGAAGGGGCACGGCTTCAGCCGTGCCGGAAAAGACCGGGAAAGGATCCGGGCTTCAGCCCCTGAGAGCCATTCCGCTATACCGTAAACCGTAACCCCTATACGCTATTGTTGTGAGTTCTGAATTCGAAATCGGCCCCATCCGCGTTGGGAACGGACGCCTCTTTCTCATCGCTGGCCCCTGCGTCATCGAGAGCGAGGCCCACATCCGCACCATGGCCGACTCGATTCAGCGCATCGCCGCAGACCTGAGCATCCCTTACATCTTCAAAGCCTCCTTCGATAAGGCGAACCGCACTTCCGTCTCCAGCTTCCGCGGTCCTGGCCTCCGCGAAGGCACGGCCATCCTGCGCCGCCTCGCCGAATCCAGCGGTCTGCCCGTGCTCACCGACGTACACGAGCCGGCGCAGTGCGAAATCGCCGCCGAAGGCGCGGATGTCCTTCAGATTCCCGCGTTCCTTTGCCGCCAGACCGATCTGCTGATCGCCGCTGCCCGCACCGGCCGCGCCATCAACGTCAAGAAAGGCCAGTTCGTCGCGCCCTGGGACATGCGCCACGCCGTTGAGAAAGCCGCTTCCACCGGCAACCTGCGGGTCTTCCTCACCGAGCGCGGCGCCAGCTTCGGCTACAACAACCTCGTCGTCGACATGCGCTCCCTCGCCGTGATGCGCGCCTTCGCGCCCGTCGTCTTCGATGCCACGCACTCCGTCCAGATTCCCTCCGGCGCGAGCGGCGTCTCCGGCGGCCAGCCGGAGTTCATCCCGTTGCTGGCCCGCGCCGCTGTTGCCGCCGGCATCGATGGCGTCTTCCTTGAGGTTCACGACAACCCAGCTCAGGCAAAATCCGACAGCGCCAACGCGCTCGATCTGAAGAACCTGAAGCCACTGCTCGAAAACCTGCTGGCCATTCACCAGGCGGCCGCTCCGGTTACTGCCGAACAGGCATAGCGTTGATCGCATTTGCCGCAAAGCGGCCTTTGCCTGGACGGCGAGTCCCCATGCGACAATGGTGGGGAAGAGGCCATGAAATCGTCCGCAGCCGTCGCACCGTCGCCTGCCACCGTCACCCCGGAACTGCTGGCCCAGCACGGCATCACCCCAGACGAATACCGCCGCATCCAGGATGCGTTGGGTCGCACGCCCAGCCTCACGGAGCTGGGCATTTACAGCGTCATGTGGAGCGAGCACTGCTCCTACAAGTCCTCGAAGGTCCATCTGAGGCGGCTGCCTACGCGCAGCAAGCTCGTCGTGCAGGGGCCTGGAGAAAACGCCGGCATCATCGACGTGGGCGACGGCTGGGCCTGCGCCTTCAAGATCGAGTCGCACAACCATCCCAGCTACATCGAGCCGTATCAGGGCGCAGCCACCGGCGTCGGCGGTATCCTGCGCGACATCTTCACGATGGGCGCGCGGCCTCTGGCGGTCATGGATTCGCTCCGCTTCGGCCCGCTCACTGCTGACAAGGACACTCCCGAAGAGCTGGTCCACAAAAACCACTCCGTCGTCGAGGGCGTGGTTCACGGCATCGCCGGCTATGGCAACTGCTTCGGCGTGCCCAACCTCGGCGGCGAGACGAAGTTCGAGCCCTGCTATTCCGGCAATCCTCTCGTCAACGCCTTCGCCCTCGGCCTCGTCCGCCGCGACGAGATCTTTTACGCGAAGGCCAGCGGCATCGGCAACCCCGTCATCTACGTCGGCGCGCGCACCGGCCGCGATGGCATCCACGGCGCGACCATGGCCAGTGAGGAATTCAAGGAAGGGTCAGAACAGAAGCGCCCCAACGTTCAGGTGGGCGATCCCTTCATGGAGAAGCTCCTCCTCGAGGCCTGCCTCGAAGCCATGCAGACCGGTGCGGTCGTCGGCATTCAGGACATGGGCGCGGCCGGCCTCACCTGCTCCACCTGCGAAATGGGCGCGCGCGGCGGCGTCGGCCTCGAGGTCGAGCTGGATCACGTCCCGCAGCGCGAAACCGGCATGTCGGCCTACGAGATCATGCTCAGCGAGTCGCAGGAGCGCATGCTCCTCGTTGCCGAAAAAGGCCGCGAACACGAAGTTCTCCGCGTCTTCGACAAGTGGGGACTCGAGGGCGTCATCGTCGGCACCGTCATTCCCGAGCCGCGCCTGCGCATCTTCCAGCACGGCGAGCTCGTCGCCGACATTCCGAACCAGTCGCTCACCGACGAAGCGCCGCTCTACCATCGCCCCGTCGGCACGTGGTCGCGCCCCGAGCAGATCAAAGTCCCGCTCGATCCGCCGCCGCATATCCTGGAAGAGCTGAAGAAGCCGCGCGACTACACCGCCGACCTCAGGAAGCTGCTCGCCTCGCCGAACATCTGCTCCAAGCGCTGGGTCTACGAGCAGTACGACTCGATGGTGCAGACGAATACCGTCCAGGGTCCCGGCGGCGAAGCCGGCGTGATGCGCATCAAGGGCACGAACCGCGGCCTGGCGATGGCTCTCGCCGGCAACGGACGCTGGTGCTATCTCGATCCCAAACTCGGAGCCATGCACGCCGTGGCGGAAGCCGCCCGCAAAGTCGCCTGCACTGGAGCGATGCCCGTCGCCGCGACGAACTGCCTCAACTTCGGCAATCCCGAGAAGCCGGAGATCATGGCGCAGCTTTCCGCCGCCATCGACGGCATCGCCGAAGCCTGCACGGTTCTCGGCACACCGATCACCGGCGGCAACGTGTCTCTCTACAACGAGACAAAGGGCGAAGGCATTTACCCGACCCCAGTCGTCGGGGTCGTCGGGATTATTGACGATGTGACGAAAGCCGTGCCGGCAAGCTTTCAAAGGGAAGGCGAACCTATCGTGCACATCGGCGCCGCCATTCACGCAAAGGGCGAGCCCAGCGTGATGATAGACCTCGGATCATCCGAGTTTGCAAGGATCGCCTTGGGGCAACTTTGGGGACGACCGCCCTATCTGAACCTCGAAGATGAAACTCAGCTTCACCAATGCCTCGCCCAGTTGGCGCGGGAGGGGCTGATCACTTCAGCGTTCGACGTTGCTGACGGTGGAATCGCCGTTGCTCTGGCCAAAGCATCATTTACATCTGGAATTGGTGCGGTCGCAGAAGGGATTCCAATTGCGGACGCGCCGGGTGTGGCCGCGCTCTTCGGAGAATACCCGTCCGAGGCCATCGTCACCTGTGCCGAAGACTCGTTCGCTCGCGTCGAGGAGGTTGTCTTCGGTTATTCGGAACTCAGCATGGGGCGAATTGGCGAAACTGTTCGGGACAGATTGACGATCACGCTTCCGAAGGGGATATGCACCGGCGGCGATGGGAAGGTCATCGACAGCGCGATCAACGACCTCCGCCGTGCCTTCTCCATCGCCCTCGAATCTCAGCTCGCCGCCGAGGTGATCGCGTGAAGCGCCTCAGCGAACAAGTTCGGCGGGGACCCCGGTCGAGCCGCTTCCGGCCAACCTCGCCGAGGCTCTTGATCGAAGGCCTTCCCAGCCAGGAATCAGGCTTTGTATCAGGGCATGACTTGAGTCGTGCCGTTCCAGCGCCAGAAAGAATCGGGGCTTCAGCCCCTGAGACCGACGATCCCAAACTGAAAGAGCACTGCGGCGTCGTTGCCATCCACGGACATCCCGACGCAGCCCGCCAGGCCTACCTCGGCCTCTACGCTCTCCAGCATCGGGGGCAGGAATCCGCCGGCATCGCCACCGCCGACGGCCTGCACCTCTCCAATATCAAGGGCATGGGCCTCGTCTCCGAGATTTTCACTGACGAGGTCCTGGCGCGACTCAAAGGCGACATGGCCATCGGCCACACGCGCTACTCCACCACCGGCGACTCCGCGCTGCTCAACGCGCAGCCCATCCGCGTCGAATCCACCAAGGGCCTCATCGCCATTGCGCACAACGGCAACCTCGTCAATCTCGGCAATCTGCGTGTCCACCTTGAGCGCAAAGGCGCATTCTTCCAGACCACCAGCGACTCCGAAATCATCGTCCAGCTCATCGCGCACTCGCACGCCACCACGCTCGTTGATGCTATCGCCGACTCGCTCCGCCGGGTCGACGGCGCGTTCTCCATCGTGATGATGACCCGCGACCGCATCTTCGCCGCGCGCGATCCCCACGGCTTCCGCCCGCTCTCCATGGGTCGCATCCCCAATCCCGACGGGCCGGACACCGTTGTGTTCGCGTCCGAGACCTGTGCCTTCGATCTGCTTCGCGCCAAATTCGAGCGTGATGTGCTGCCCGGCGAGCTGGTCATGGTCTCTGCCGACGGCGTCACCTCCCGTCAGTACGCTCCGCCGAACCAGACCAGCTGCATCTTCGAGCATGTCTACTTCGCCCGCCCTGACAGCATGATCTACAACCGCTGGGTGCAGGAGAGCCGCGAGCAAATGGGCCGTCAGCTCGCCCGCGAATCCCACGTGCCCGCCGATCTCGTCGTCCCCGTGCCCGACTCTGGCGTGACCGCGGCCATCGGCTACGCGGCGGAAAGCGGCGTGCCCTTCCGCTTCGGGCTCATCCGCAATCATTACGTTGGCCGCACCTTCATCGAGCCCGAACAGCGCGTCCGCGACTTCGGCGTCAAGCTCAAGCTCAACCCGGTTCGCAATCTGCTCGAAGGCCGCCGCATCATTCTCATCGACGACTCCATCATTCGCGGCACCACCAGCCGCAAGATTGTGCGCATGGTGCGCCAGGCCGGCGCGCGCGAAGTGCACCTGCGCATCAGCTGCCCGCCCACCATCTCGCCCTGCTTCTATGGCGTGGACACGCCGCGCAAATCCGAGCTGATCGCCGCCAACAACACCATCGAGGAAATCCGCCAGTTCATCGAGGCCGATTCGCTCGCCTATTTGTCACTCGACGGGTTACTGAAGGCCTGCGACGGAGGCGAAGGCAACACCTTCTGCGTCGCCTGCTACACCGGCGACTACCCCACACAATGGGTCGATGTCGAAGACGTTCTTCCTGCCGCCGCGCCCGCGGATTAAACCCGCTGCTCTCTTCGCGCTTGCTCTTCCACCATCCTGAAACGCTGCCTGCCCTGATCCTCTGCGCGCAACCTCCTCATCTGCATCCGCTTCCCAATCAGATGAAGGGAGAATATCCATGGCAACCAAACGATCGCACCAGTCTTCGGGAGGCAGAAAGTACGGCGCAAAGGCACAGAGCAAAGTGAAGCGCGCGATGCACGAGAGGAAACACGGTACATTAAAGAGCGGCCGCAGTGGCAAAAAAGTCACCAGCCGCAAGCAGGCCATCGCCATCGGACTTTCCGAGGCTCGCGGCGGAGGTGCGAGGGTTCCGCGCAAATCGTCATCGAGCCGCCGGAGCAGCTCCTCGCGCAGCTCGGGCCATTCCACTCGCAGCAGATCATCGCGCAAATCGCATTCTCGTTCGCATTCCGGATCGCACAGAAAGTCCTCTTCCCGCAGCCGCTGAATCGCTCGCATAGGGCCCTCCACTTCGCGGAAGGCCCTGCTTCCGCATCCTTCCGCTTCCTGCTACCTTTCAGGTAGCCCTCATGTCGCTCTCCTCAACGGATCCTTCGCTGCGCGCCTCCGGGAGTCGCTTTGTGCGCGCCTGCCTTCGCCAGCCCGTCGATTGCACGCCGGTCTGGTTCCTGCGTCAGGCCGGCCGTTACATGCACGAGTATATGGAGGTCCGCCGTCATCACTCGCTGCTCGACATCTGCAGGCACCCTGAACTCGCCGCAGAAGTCACCATCACTGCCGCGGAAAAACTCGATGTCGACGCGGCCATCATCTTCGCCGACCTGCTGTTGCCTCTCGAGTGCATGGGTCTCGATTTCGAGTTTCAGGCGGGGGAAGGCCCCGTCATTCACAAGCCGTTGCGTGATGCCGCTTCCATCGACGCGCTCCAGACACACCGCACGTCCGAATTGGGCTACGTCGCAGACGCGATCCAGCGTGTGGTCGCGCATTTCCATGGCCGGCTCGGCATGATCGGCTTTTGCGGCGCACCGTTCACGCTGGCCAGCTACATGATCGAAGGCGGCGGCTCGCGCCACTACATCGAGACCAAGAAGCTGATGTACAACCAGCCCGGCGCCTGGCGCAAACTCCTCGACAAGCTGGTTGCGGTGCTGCGCGAATTTGCCGCGCAGCAGGCAGCCGCCGGCGCCGACGCGATTCAGATCTTCGATAGCTGGGCTGGCGCGCTCGCCGTCCCCGACTATCGCGAGTTCGTTCTACCCGCCACGCGCACCCTGGTGCGCGAGATCCAGGCGCTCGGCATTCCAGTCATTTATTTCGGCGTGGACACGGCGAGCCTGCTGTCCGCGATGCGCGAAACCGGCGCGGACGTCCTCGGCCTCGACTGGCGCACACCCCTGGATCTCGCATGGCGCGACCTCGATTATGCCTGCGCCGTGCAGGGCAATCTGGATCCCATCACTCTCTTTGCCGATCCCGAGCTAATTTGCGACCGCGTGCATCAAATTCTGGCCCAGGCCGCAGGCCGTCCCGGACACATCTTTAATCTCGGTCACGGCATCGTCCCCGGCACGCCCGTCGAATGCGTGCAGGCCGTCGTGCGCTTCGTCCGCGAATACGCGCCCGCGGAGCAGCGCCATGCCTGACGCCGTTCTGCTTCTGGCGCACGGCACGCCCGATTCCGCCGCCGAAATCCCCGAATATCTCTCTCGCGTCACCGGCGGCCGCGAAGTGCCGGAATCCGTTGTCCGGGAAGTTCGCCATCGATTCACGCTGATCGGTGGCAGCCCGCTTACCCCGCTTACGCTGCAGCAGGGCTGGCTGCTCGAGCGCGAGCTGGGGCTGCCCGTCTACGTCGGCATGCGCAACTGGAAGCCATACATCGCCGACGTGGTGCGCCGCATGCGCAGCGACGGCATCACCCGCGCCGTGGTCATTTGTCTCGCGCCCCAGAATTCGCGCACCAGCGTCGGTCTGTATCGCCGCGCTGTTTTTGCCGCCGCCGAAGGTGAAGTCGAACTGCTTTTCCTCGCCGACTGGGCCGATCACCCCCTCCTTGCCGATGCTTTTGCCGAGTGTCTCCGCTCCGTCCGCGATTCCTTCGCGCAGGATGCCGGCTCGCCGCCGCCCGTCCTCTTCACCGCGCACAGCGTCCCCTGCCGCACCGTGTTCAGCGCGCCGCAACTCGATCATCACGCTGTGCCTGAACCGCCGGATCCGTATCCGGTCGAGGCGCGTCTCACCGCGCGCCTTGTCGCTGAGCGCATTGGTCTCGCCCCGGAGGACTGGTTCTTCGCTTTTCAGAGCCAGGGCATATCCGGTGGCTCCTGGCTCGGTCCCACCGTGGAAGATACGCTGACCTCGCTGCATCAGCAGGGCGTGAAGCATCTGGTCATCCAGCCCATCGGCTTCCTCTGCGATCACGTCGAGATCCTGTACGACATCGACATCGGCTTCCGCGAATTCGCCGCCAAACTGGGCATGGAAATCCGCCGCCCTGCCTCGCTGAACGACTCGCGCCTGCTTACCCTGGCGCTGGCCGATCTGGCGCGCCGCGCCCTGAAGTAAACGCCTCCGCGGCGAAGTCACCGTAGCCGACGATGGCTTGACAGGAGCGGTCTGCCTTCTGCGGCCTAAGCGCGTTCCGCCATGCGTGCCGGTAACGCGAGGAACCGGTTCCGCAACAGCGCAATCCACCCGCCCAGCATTGAACTGTTTTGGGTTGAGGAAGCTGCAAAGAGCGGCGTTGCCGTCGCTGGCCTGCTGGTACGTGTCCGAATGTCCGTTCGCGCCCGCATAGTCTCCGACCGCGGAGTTTCCACCGTCAGCGCGCTCTGCCTCAAGTACTCTGAGATGGTCAGCCCCGCCTGTGTCGCGCGCTGTTGCAGACGGCGCTCCTCCTCCCGCGACAGCCGCACTGAGACTCTTTGCCGTCGCTCCTGCCTTTTCTCCTGCTTCTTCGCGCGCACGCTGCGAGCCAGCACCTCGCGAAACTCTGGCTTCCCGTTGGCCTGCGCCTTCCGTCGCTCTGGTTCTCGCGTAGCCGGTCGGGATGGCTTTGCTGCTTTCCTGGCCGTTCTCTTTTTGCTCTTCACAGTCATCGCGAATTGTGCCCGCATCGTTGCTGTGGCTCGCGATATCTGCGCCGGCGCTCTCTGTATCGCATCACGCTTCGGCACGGGCCTCTTCACCGGGGCCGCTGCAGGTTTCGCCATGGCCTCCGGCTTCCGAACCGCCGGCTTTCGTCTCGCCGTGGCGGCCAGTCGCGCCGCCGTCGCGCCCATAGGGCTTAGCGCATGCGCCTTTCGATCCACTGTTCGCTTCGTGGGGGTCGGCTGCGCCGCTACCTCCGATCCCGGGATCTCTGTCGTCTTTGCCGGGGGAACAGCCGCCTGATTCGCAGGAGCCGGCTTCGGCACAACCTCTGTTTTTGTCTCAACCGCGGTGGCCAGCGCCGGCGGCGGTGTCACGCGCGGCTTTTCCAGCGCCCGGGAAGTCGACGTGGCGCGGCGGCCCCGCAGTTGCCGCATCGCCTCCTCCATCGGAATCTCGCGAACTCCCTCAGGATTCTGCTTATGCCCGTTGTGGTTCTCCGGCTGTTTCCCGGCCCAGGTCTGAAACCGGTTCAGGATGGAGTGAAGATCTTCGGCCGGACGGACAGGGTTGGTGGCTGGCTGCATCGCAGATTTCTCCATGAGGCGAGACTAAGAGAATTCCCAAGCTCTGCGGCCACCACGCTAAGAAGTTTCCCAGACCGGTTCCCCATTCGGAACTCCGTGTGGATCGAGCTCCGTTTCGGAACGACGAGACGATCCGTAATCACCTTCACCCTGTATTCCGCAATCCTGCCGCGATCCCGCTGATGGTCCCGGCAATTGCCCGATTCACTTCGTCGGTGTCCTCGCCCGCGCGTTTGCGCCGCAGCAGGTCCACCTGGATCAGGCTCATCGGATCCACATAGGGGTTGCGCAGCAGGATCGACCGCGCCAGCACCGGATTTGACTCCAGCAGGTCCTTCTGTCCGGTCACCGCCAGCACCGCGTCGCGCGTGCGTTCGAACTCCGTCTTCAGCATCCCAAAAACTCGCTCGCGCAGCCCCTGATCGGGCACCAGCGATGCATACAGTGAGGCAATCCCCAGGTCCGCCTTCGCCAGAGCCATCTCCACGTTGCGTACCAGATCGGTGAACAGAGGAAAATCCGCCATCATTGCCTGCAGCAGCTTCATCGCGCCCGGCTTCTTCGCATACTCGGCCAGCGCAGTGCCCACTCCGAACCACGCCGGAATGAGGAGTCGGCTCTGCGTCCACCCGAAGACCCACGGAATCGCGCGCAGGTTCGCGAAATTTATCTGGCCGCGCCGCCGCGCCGGCCGCGATCCAATCCGCGCATGCTCCAGCTCACCCGCCGGCGTGGCCACTTCAAAGTAGTGCAACACCTCCGGATCGCCCAGGACCCGCTCGCGATAGCAGCGGAACGAGATCTCCGACAGCTCTTCCAGCGCCGTTTCCCACTCCGGCCGCATGACGCCGGAGAAATGCGCGCCCGGGATCAGCGCGTTCGGCCGCGCCAGCGCATCCAGCGACGCCGCGATCATCAGCTCCAGGTTGCGCTCCGCCAGCACCACGTCGGAGTACTTCCAGTTCAGCACTTCGCCCTGCTCCGTGATGCGGATCTGCCCCTCGAACGCGCCCACCGGCTGCGCGTAGATGGCTCGATGCGTCGGCCCTCCGCCGCGTCCCACCGTCCCGCCGCGCCCGTGGAACAGCCGCAGCCGCACGCCGCATTCGCGCGCCACTTCGTGCAGCGCCCGATGCGCGCGAAAAATCTCCCATGTGCTGGTTAGCATCCCTCCGTCTTTATTCGAATCGGAGTAGCCCAGCATCACCTCCTGCGTGTTGTTCCAGGATTCGAGCAGCTTTCTGTAGCCGGGATTTGTCCACAGCTCGCGGCAGATCTCCGGCGCGCGCCGCAGGTCTTCAATCGACTCGAACAACGGCACAGGCATAAGCCCGGGATCTCCCCCGCGTCCCGCCACCTCCACGCCGCCCAGCCGCGCCAGCCACACCACCGCCAGCACATCCTCCACGCACGAGGCGCCGCTGACGATGTACTGCCGGATCGCCTCAGGACTGCACCCCGCCTTGATCTCGGCAATCGCGCGGAACGTCTCCAGCACGTCCCGCGTTTCTGCGCTCAGCGGTCCCGGCGCTGTGCCGCTCTCCTTCTCGCACCAGGCTGAGGCTTCCTCGATCGCCTTCCGATGGACCCGCGCGTGCTGCCGAATATCCAGCGTGTGCAGGTGGAGGCCAAACGTCTTCGCCATGAGCAACAATGGATCTACGAGCGTTTCCGCCAGCCGCACGCCGCGATTCTGGGCCAGGCTGCGACGTACTACCCACAGATCTTCCAGGAAATCGGCAGCTGAGCAGTACGGTGACAGTCCTGTCCGCGCTGTCTCCAGCATCTCCGGATCGGAGCTCGGCTTGCCTGCTGTGTTCAGCAGTCGCGCACGGACACACACCAGATACCGCCGGTACATCTCGAACTCAAATGTCGCGCCGAACATCGCATCGGCGCTCAGATGCAGCTCTGCCTGGAAATCTTTCAGCCGCCCCAGCAGCTCCTCGCTCACGGGTAGTTGCTGTGCGCTCGTCGTCAGCAGATCGATCATCTGCCGCAGCCGCTGATCGTAATAATCGAGGAGGCGAGCCTTCGCTGCTGCAATCGCCTGCCGCGTCACTTCCGGCGTCACAAACGGATTGCCGTCGCGGTCCCCGCCGATCCACGAACCGAAGCGCAGCAGCAGCGGCAGCTCCGTCAGCTCCACGTCCAGCCCGTACTCGCTTTTCAGCGCCGCGGCCACCTCCGCGTACAGCCCGGGCAGCGTGTCGAAGATGGACACGTCGTAGTAATCCAGCCCCATGCGCACTTCGTCCGCGACGGCCGGCCGCCGGCTGCGCACCTCGTCCGTCTGCCACAGGGCGGTAATCTCCGCCGTCAGCGCCTCTTCCATCGCTGCCAGCTCTTCCTCGGGAGCCGGAATGGGATCCAGCCGTTCCAGAAATTCCCCCATCCGCCGCCGCTTCATCAGCACCGTGCGTCGTGCAATCTCCGTGGGGTGCGCTGTGAACACCGGCACGACGAGAATTCGCGACAGCCACTGCATTGCCTTCTCCGCGGAAATCCCCGCTTCGCGCATCGCCCGAAGCGTGCCGCGCAGCTCGCCGCGCTGGGCTCCCCGTTTCGCCTCGCCGCCGCTGACCTGCAGTGAAAGCCGCCGCCGCTTGCGATGGTTGGTCTCCGCCAGATTGATCAGCTCAAAATAGAATGCGAAGGCCCGGCTCAGTCGGTAGGCCTCATCCACCGTCAGCCGGCTTACCGCCAGCACGGCGCTCTGCATCAGCTTGTCGGCTTCGTGAATCCGCCCCTGGGCCTGCGCTTCGCGCCGCCGGATCGCCGATTGCCGCAGCTCCTCAACCTTGCCGTACAGTTCCTCGCCCGCCTGCTCGCGCAGCACGCGCCCGAGCAGCACGCCCAGCGATCGCACATCGCGCCGCAGCGGAGCTTCTTTGCGCTCCCCCGTGCGCGCTTCCAGTTCGGCCAGGCGCTCGGCCCAGCTCTCCGGCTTCCAAAGAGGCGGCATGTTCTGATTAAAACAGAGCCGCTGTCATCTGGCTTTCCGCCAGCCCTGCTATTTTCCCCACTCGACTACTCCTCCCGCCCGTCCACTGGAAGTTTTTGCCCCTTGCCCGCTTCGCCTGGTACCATAGGACTATATCCTGGCTGCGATTGGAGCCGTCTGCCACCCCGGCAATATCTCTGGAGGAACCCCTTGTCCGCCAACGAAAGATTTCTCTTTACCTCGGAGTCCGTTACCGAGGGCCATCCCGACAAAATTGCCGACCAGGTTTCGGACGCCATCCTGGACGCCTGCCTCGATCAGGATCCCTATAGCCGCGTCGCGTGCGAGACCCTCACCGCAACCGGCCTGGTCGTGATCGCCGGCGAAATTACTACTCGCGCCTACGTCGATTTCCAGGCCGTTGTTCGCGGCGTGGTCACCGCCATCGGCTACGATAACGCCATTTACGGATTCGACTCGAACACCTGCGCGGTGATCTCCACCATCAACAAGCAATCCGGCGATATCGCCATGGGTGTGGACACCGGCGGTGCCGGCGACCAGGGCATGATGTTCGGCTACGCCACCAACGAGACACCCGAGCTGATGCCCACCGCGATCTCGCTCGCCCACAAGCTCACCCGCAAGCTCTCGGAAGTCCGCAAGAACGGCAAACTCCCCTGGCTGCGTCCGGACGGCAAGAGCCAGGTCACCGTCGAGTACAGCGCGAACCACAAGCCGGTTCGCATCGACGCCGTTGTCATCTCCACGCAGCATGCCGAGACCATCTCCATCGAGGAGCTGCGCACGGAAATCCTGAAGCACGTCATTCAGGCCACGCTGCCGCCCGAGCTGCTCGACGAAAACACCAAGTACCACATCAATCCAACCGGCCGTTTCGTCATTGGCGGCCCCATGGGCGATACCGGTCTGACCGGCCGCAAAATCGTCGTCGATACCTATGGCGGCATGGGCCGTCACGGTGGCGGCGCCTTCAGCGGCAAGGATCCGACGAAGGTCGATCGCTCTGCCGCCTACCTTGCCCGCTACATTGCCAAGAACCTTGTCGCTGCCGGCCTTGCGGAGCGCTGCGAGGTGCAGCTGGCGTATGCCATCGGTGTTGCGGAGCCGGTCAGCGTCCTTGTGGACACCTTCGGGACCGGTAAGCTGGACGAGACGCAGATCGTCGCGTTAATCCGGAAGAATTTTGCGCTCACGCCAAAAGCGATCATCGAGCACCTCAGGCTCCGCCGGCCGATTTACCAGAAGACAGCTGCCTATGGGCACTTCGGACGGATCAACGAGCCGGACTTCACCTGGGAAGTCACTGACAAGGCCGACGCTCTCCGCGAGCAGGCTGGTCTGAAAGCCGAAGCTGTCGCTGCAAAGTAGCGGACGGAAGGAACGCCATCAGGGGCAGGTCTTCGGACCTGCCTTTTTTCCTCGACCTGAATTTTTACGCTGCCAGGGGTCCACTCGTCTCGTCCGGCAGCACTTCCCGTTCCGGCGGTACGTGCAGATAGAGTTCCTTCACCAGCACAATGCCGGCTCCGGCCAGCGGCGCGGCCACTGCCAGGCCCAAAATGCCCACCCCCTGGGTCGCGAAATGCGCCGTGAAGCCGTCGGCCAAGCCACCACCAGCCCTGGCCTGGGCTCCATTCAGGGATGGATGCAGAATGGACGCCGTTCGCAAGCGCTGTTGCAACTGGGTTTTGGGTTGGCTGCGCTGACAGCCCGGTTACTATTCTGGCTTATAGCTGTCCAGTCCCCAGTGGAAGCTCACTGCCGGGGCGCAGCCGGTGTCTGCGGCAGCTGGCGCTTGCGTCGCCGTCGCGGCCGGGGTAGCGGGAGTGACCACGCCGGCATAGCGCACAGTGGCTGTACCGGCTGTCTGCCCCTTGACGGCCGGAAATACTGCCAGCGCCATGTGACCTCCGGCGTCAGTCTTCGGGTTCATGGTTCGGGTCTGGTTGCCGATCACAGTCTCGATTTTGACCTCGGAACTCGGCGGCAGACCGGCACCCTCCACCACGACCATATCAGCGTCCTTCATGCCCAGCAGAACCTGAAGATTACAGCTCTTGTCCGTGTTTGTAATGGGGAAGGGTATGGCCTGAGTGGCCGCACCATTGCTGCGGTCTTCGCCGATCAGGGCTGCGCGGATGGCTTCGCCGGGAGCAGCGGTAACCTGAATCTCGACCGGTTGATTCGGCTGCATCGTATCCGCGCAGCTGGGAGGAGGCGGTGAGGAGCCAGCCTGCGAAGGGGGCGCCACAGTTGGCGTCGCCGGCGCACCACAGACTGCGATGCCCTGTGCATTGAGCACCAGGCCGCCCATCACGGCCTTCACTTGTTCGCCCAGCGGCCAGCGCACCAGGTTCAGCTTTTCCCCGGTGCGAAATCCCGTGCCGGCGATCTGGTACGTAATCTGTGTCGCGCCCGGAGCAGTCTTGGTGTGGGCAGTTTCCACCAGCGTCACCGAGACACCCGGTGTGGACATCGTCGAACCCCAGTGCGCCGTCAGGTTTGCGACGCGGATAGCGGCCTGATACGCCTGTTCGCGCTTCACCTGGGCCTGCTCGGCTGGAGTCAGGGTATGCTCCTCGGGAGGCAGGTTCTGCAGTTGTAACGGCGGCGCGCCGGGAACCAGTCCTCCCTGGGGATTCTGCGACGAAGTTTGCTGGGAGGGGGGAGCGCCAGGCGCGATGGACTGCGCTGTCGCGCTGAAGCACACCAAAACCGCCAGACCGCAGGCGGCAAGGACCGATCGGGAACGCATACGTCTGAGGATATCGAAAAACCTCGGCCCTCGCGCGGAGTTGCGTCCGGCGGGTGACGGATTTAGACCACAACGTATCTAATGAATGCGATGCGGATGCTGCGGTTCATTTTAGCGGTAATTGCGGCGCTGGCGCTGCTGCCAGTCTCGCCGTTCAGCGGCCTGCTCCGCACTGTGCCAGCGGCGTGGGCCCAGGTCGTCACGGGCAAGCGCCTCATTCTCAGGGACGGCAGCTATCAGCTCGTTCGCAAGTACGAGATCCTCGGCGACCGCGTGCGCTACCTGAGCGAGGAGCGGGATGACTGGGAGGAAGTCCCGTATTCGCTGGTGGACTGGCCGGCCACGAACAAGTGGAATCAGGAGCACGCCCTCAATGGGCAAGGCCAGCCCATCGCTCCCGCGCCTGAATCGAAACCCGTTGAGCCAAATCCCGGCGAAGCCGAAGCGGCAAAGATCGACCGCGAAGCCATGGCTGAGCGCACCGCGCTCATGGAGCAAATGCCCACTGTCGCGCCGGGTCTGCAGCTACCCAATCTCGACGGCGTTTTCGCGCTCGATACTTTCCAGAACATCCCCGAGATCATCCAGCTCCACCAGACCGCGGGCGACGTCAACCGCGGTGGCACGCATAATGTCCTCCGCGCCGCCATCGGCTCGTTCCGCGGCGCGCAGGAGCCAGTCCGCATCAACGGCCAGGCCTCCAAAATCCGGCTGCACGTCGATGATCCTGCTCTCTACGTGAGTCTGAATAAGCTCGCGAACGAGCAGATCGACTCCGAATCCGCCTTCGTGGTGAATACGAAGGATGAGAAAAACCCTGTGCCGGACAGGAACGCAGGCAGCGCACCCACCAGCCGTTATGCTATCGTGCGCGTCGAGGTGGTTCCGGACGAGCGCATCATTGGCGCGCTGCGCCTGCGCCGTCTCAACGGCCAAATCGTGCAGTCGGAGGACATCGTGCCCACGACTGCACAGATTCTGCCGGGCGGCTACTGGATGAAACTGACGCCCAGGGAGCCGCTCACCATCGGCGAGTATGCGCTGATGGAGATTCTCGCGCCCGGCGAGATCAACCTCGACGTGTGGGATTTCGGCGTGGACCCCGGTGCCCCCGAGAATCCCCATGCGCTCACGCCAATCAAACCCTAACTTTTCTCCCGCAGATCCCTGATTTCTTCCAGCACCTGCTCGCTGTGGATCTTGATGCTGGGACTCACATTCGTCCACACCTTCACGATCTTTCCCTCAGGGCTGATCAGGAACGTATTTCGGTTCGCGATCGTCCACGGCCCGAAGTGACCCAGCGATCCGTACCTGCGCACGACGTTCATCCCCGGGTCGGCCAGCAAATTGAAGGTGAGCGAATCCTTCGTGCAGAACTTCCTGTGGCTGGTGACCGTATCCACGCTTACTCCCAGAATCACGGCATTGAGCGCATCGTATTTCGCCAAATCGCGCTGGAAGTTATGCGCCTCGATCGTGCAGACGCTGGTCATGTCCCTGGGGTAGAAGTAGAGCACCACCCACCTGCCCCGGAAGTGGTCGAGGCTCACGGGATCGTTCTCTTCGTTGGGTAGCGTGAAATTGGGCGCCATCTGCCCCGCCTGCGGCATGGGGGCGTTCGAGGTGTCGGCGGCATGCATGCGGACCGCGATGACACCGGCAACCGCCAGCAGGGCCGCCAGGACAATAGCAATCGCGATACTCTTCGGCATGACCTTCTCTCTCTGCACCTGGAGGCCGGGGCACCATTATCCGGCTTCGAGGGCCACAACCGCAATTTCGGCGGCGTCCGCCTCCGCGCGTACTGCATCGCGGTCGAAGATCAGCGTGCGATGGGCTTCCAGCGCCAGGCAGGTCGCGCCCGCCGAGCGCATCGTCTCAATCGTCCGCACGCCAATCACCGGCACGTCAAAACGCATATCCTGTTTCGGCTTTGCTACCTTGACGACCGTCAGGTCGCGCTCCAGCGTCGGCGCTCCCGGCGAGCCGGGCTCGCCGGTGTGGAGTGTCGACATCGGATCTCCCATCGACCGCATGATCTGCCCTGCCCGTTCGATGGTCGCGTCCGTCCCTTCCATTGCTTCAATGGCCACGCACGCTCGCGCCGCAATCACCACGGTCTGTCCGAGGTCGAATCCCGCGAGCGCCCGCGCAACCTCTCGTCCATATTCAATATCGCGCTGCTCTGCCTCGCTCGGCGCGCGTGCCGTCAGCACCCCCGGTGTGGCCAGCAGCGGCTCCAGATACGCGGTCGAAGGAATCAGCTCGATCCCCTCGTCCGCCAGCACCTTCGCCACTGCGCCCAGCAGCATATCCGTATTGCGCGTCCGCAGATTCAGCAGCAGCTTGGCCAGCCGCCAATCCGGCCGAATGCTCGAGAAAATCTGCTTGTGCTTCACCTGGCCGGCCATCACCGCCTGCGTCACGCCTTCCCGCCGAAACGTCTCGATCAGCCGCGACAGCTCGCCCAGCGACAGCCAGTACACACGCACGCCCGCGTCCGCCTTCGCGCGCGCATCCATCTCCGCCTCGGCTTCTTCCTTGATCGCCGCCACGACGACTTCGCGTCCATGCGCGCGCGCCGCATCCAGCAGCAAAAACGGGAAACGCCCGTTGCCGGCAATCAGGCCCAGCTTGTCCATACGTTCTTGTACCGCAACTTCGACCCTCAGTGCGTCAGCTGGTCGTAACCCAGAATCGCGTTGAACACCAGCGCATAGCTCCCGATCGTTTCTGCGCGATACACCGGGTTATTCGCGAAGAGCAGCACATTCCCTTTGCCATAGTGCGCATCCACCACAATTGCTTTCTCCGCAATCGGCCCGGGGTTGCTGAGCAGTCCCGAGAGCAGCAACCCCTTCGCATCCGCAAAGCGCAGAATTACGTCCGGACGGTTCTGCTCCGGAATCAGGTACGGATTGTTCCGTGCCTCATCGACGTTCAGCGGCGTTGCCTGCCAGGGTTCGGGTGAGGGAAGCGGCTGCGGCTGCACAAACGGCCGTCCCTCCGGAATGTCTTCGTCCTGCGGACCGCCGCGTCCCGTCGGCCGCTGGTAATCGTCCTGCGTCATCGGCTGCCGCGGCGAGGTCGTATCCGAAACCGTGAAGGCCATGCCGCTCTCGCTGTACACAGGGAGAGACGGCCCATAGCCCCAGGACACCGGGCTCGCGCGGTCCACGAAGTCCGCTCCCAGCACGCTGCCCACTACGCGCGCCTTGCCGCCGTAGTTTACAAAGACGCCCGGCGCAAGGCCCTCGTCAATCGCGAACCGCGCCGTGTCTTCCGACGTGATCAGCAACCCGCCCTGGGCGATGAAATCCCTCAGATGCTCCAGGCCTGCGAATCCGAGTCCCGGCCGAACGTCCGGCGTCGAATCGTTGCGGCCCAGGTTCGGTGTCAGCGCCGTCTTCTCCCACGGCATTGGATTGCCATACATGGGTATGCCATTCACGATCTGCGCTGTATTCGTGTAACCCACCGGCGCGAATACAATCACATCGTACTTCGTGCGCAGATCGCTCTCCCGCGCCACGGTCTGCGTATTGATATACGCGTAGGGCACATGCATCTTGTCGAACGCCATCCGCCACCATCCCTCGGTCTGCGTCGAAATCCACGTATGCATGATGGCCACACGCGGCAGCGGCGCCGGTTGTGTCTTCGCCAAAGGCGCGGTCGCCAGGCTCACTGCTTCCAGGCTCGTGTTCTGGATCGCCGACCGCAGCGCATCCGCGCTGACACCCTCGACGATCAGAGAGCCAGCATTGAAATGCTTGCCGCCCGAGTCAAACGCCTGCTCGGCCAGGGAGACATGCGCGTCCTTCAGCGCGTAGCGCAGCCCCAGCAGCGAAATATCCCCATCATTGTTGACGGCATAAATCATTCCGCTGCCGTTGACCGCGCCATCCGGCGCGCCAGGATTCTCTACCCTCTCCATGCTCGCGCTCAGGATGGAAAGATCCGTCACCCGCACCGTTGGCACGGCAAACAGATACGGGAACGACCAGCCCGTATCGTCGTACGGGGTTTTCTGCGGATCGTCGGGTGCCCAGTATTGCTGATCCAGCAGAGCATCGGCGATGCGCGAGTACGGTTGATCCATGCGGATCACAGAACTTCCCGCCGGAAACGTCTCCTTCTTTCCCGCTTCCTTCAGGCTTCCCGGAATCGCCACCGTTGCCGGCGCGGTCAGCCGATTCACCTCCACATGCTGCAGCGCCATCACCCGCAGCAGCGCCGCCTCGCGGCTCGGCGACTGTCCCGTCGCCGGAATCACGTATGCTGCCGGTCCCTCGTTCTCAGGCTTCGCAATCGACCGCTTCGATTTCAGGTAGTAATCCTGCAACCAGTGCTGGCTGTGCTGCGCAAAGTACGACAGCGTGGTCAGCAGCGCCGTCTCTTCGTAGTTGTTGTTGTCACGCTGCGACCAGGTCACCACAGGCAGTGGCGGATTCGGCTTGTACCAGGTCCGCGCGTACTCGTCCGGCTCCAGAATCCGCTTCTCCGTGTCCGCGCCGCCGTTCCCGAACGTCTCATAGAGCCGGCTGATGCCGTTGTGCATGGCCGCGAGAAACATGAGATATCCGGGGGACCAGGTGTCAAAGTCGCCGTGAGTGAACACTCCAGGCATTGACATTGCCGTCATCTGTGAGACATTGTTCCACCCCAGCGCAGCCCACTCGCCGTCCAGCAGCGGATCGATCCACGCGTTGTACGGCCCATCGCCCACGGTGTTGTCATAAAGGAACGGCACCGATTCGTGCAGGTCGTGCAGTACCTGCGCATGCCACCCCAGGTACGTATTCAGCACATTGCGCGTCAGGTCCAGGCTCATACCCATCGCGTCGCGGTTATTATCGTGCGCCACGTAATGGCCCCAGTACATCAGCCGCGGATAGTTCTCTCCCAGGTGCGCACGGTGCCACTTGTACAGGTCCACCATGCGGTCCCGCCCATCCACCTCGACCACCGGCGTGATCAGCACGATCATGTGCGAACGGATGTACTGGATGTAGGGCGAATTGTCGACTGCGAGCCGGTAAGCCAGCTCCATCAGCGCCGTCGGCGCACCCGTCTCCGTCGAGTGGATCGTGCCCGTAATGTAGTACACGGGGAATGACTGCTTCACTAGCGCCGCCGCCTCGGCGTCATTCATCCCAATCGTCCGGGGATCGGCCAGCTTTGCCAGACGCGCGTTGTTGGCCTGCTGCTGGTCCAGCAGGGATTCATCAGCAATCGCCGCGGCAATCATCTCGCGGCCCTCTTCCGTATGCCCGATGGTGTACACGCGCACGCGCGGCGTCGCCGCGGCCAGCATCCTGAAGTATTGGTAGACCGTCTCCGCATAAGGCAGCATGTTCGGCGCGCCCGACACGTCGCCCAGCACTGCTTCCGGCGTCGGCACCGTCTTCGCCGCGGGCAGATAATCCGTCAGCGGCGAGTTGAAGTACGGCTCCGTCGTGTACTTCAGAATGTGCGCGGTGTATTGCTCATCGATGGGCTGCGCGGGATCGCGCGCATACATCGCGCCTGTGCCGATCACGGGAGCCGGTGGCGGCGTTGAAGGCTGGCCCTGCGGGAAAGCAGAAGCAGCGGGCAGAAGCAGGAAAGCAGACAACGCGGCAAGCAGAGTACAGCGAAACGTCATGGATGGCACAGCCTCCGAAATGCGGAAATATCAGTGATGATGCAGCATAGCAAAGGACTGTGCCTTTGCGGCGAAGCCGCGCCCGCCTGTAGCGGCCAGCTACTCCCACTCGATCGTGCCCGGCGGCTTCGACGTAATGTCGTACACCACGCGATTGATCCCGCGCACCTCGTTCACAATCCGGCTCGAAATCGTCTTCAGCACCTCATAGGGCAGCGGAACCCAGTCCGCCGTCATGCCGTCCTCTGAGTGCACCGCGCGGATCGCGCACGTGTACGCATACGTCCGCTGGTCCCCCATCACGCCCACGCTCTTCACCGGTAACAGCACCGCGAACGATTGCCAGATCTGCTGGTACAGCCCGGCATTTTTGATCTCAGTCACCACGATGTCGTCCGCTTCCTGGAGCAGCGCCACGCGCTCGGCGGTGACCTCGCCGAGGATGCGCACCGCCAGTCCTGGTCCGGGGAACGGCTGCCGCTGCAGAATGTCGTCCGGCATGTGCAGGTCGCGCCCAATCCGCCGCACTTCGTCCTTGAACAGGTCACGCAGCGGTTCGATCAGCTTCAGCTTCATCGTCTCCGGCAATCCGCCGACGTTGTGGTGGCTTTTAATCGTCTGCGACGGTCCTTTCACCGACGACGATTCGATCACGTCGGGATACAACGTGCCCTGCACCAGGAAATCCGCGCCACCCGTCTCTTTCGCGATGCGATGCGCCTCGTCATCGAAGACCGCGATGAACTCGTTCCCGATGATCTTCCGTTTCGTCTCTGGATCGGTCACGCCCGCCAGCTTGTCGAGGAAGCGCCGACTCGCGTCGGCGGCCACCAGCTTCAGCCCCAGCTTGTCGCGCAGGTTCTGCTGCACCTTCTCAAATTCGTTTTTCCGCAGCACGCCGTTGTTCACAAACACGCACGTCAGCCGGTCGCCGATCGCGCGATGCACCAGCACCGCCGCGACTGACGAATCCACGCCGCCGGAAAGCGCGCAGATCGCGTGCCCCTCGCCCACCTTCGCGCGGATCGCCGCCACGGTCGCCTGAATGAAATGCTCAGGCGTCCAGTCCGGCTTCGCCTTGCAGATTCCGAAGAGAAAATTCCGCAGCAGCGCGGTGCCCTGCTTCGTGTGGTGGACTTCCGGATGGAACTGCACCGCCCAGATGCGCCGCTCCGGATTCGCAATCCCCGCCACCGCGCTCGCCGTCTTTGCCGTCAGGTGAAAGCCGGCCGGCAGCTCCAGAGCCTCGTCTCCATGCGACATCCACACATGCAGCGACGCGGGCAGCTCTGCAAAGAGCGGGTTGTGCGCGTCAACGATCTCCACCTCGGCGTGCCCGTACTCGCGTTTCTCCGCCGAGCGCACGCGCCCGCCCAGATGGTGCGTGATAAACTGCAGCCCGTAGC
>JASHRH010000336.1 GCA_030037475.1 Acidobacteriaceae bacterium | reverse complement strand
GCCGGTGATCCTGGAAATCTGATCTGCCGGGCGCCCCGCCGTTGTGGTTTCACCATGACGGCAGACGCTTCTCTGCCGGCGCGGCCGGTTCTTCAGCGGGAATTGCGGTTTCCTCAGGCGAGGCGGGCTGAAAGACGAAGGCGGCACGCTGGCGTGGCTCTGTTCGGACGTGGAGGGACTCGGCGGGCACAGCGACCGAATCGTCGAATTTGACGGGATCGGCGGGTGTAATCATGCGTTGTGGCGTGGACCTCAGTTCCGGGTAAATGTCATCGCTGGCGCCGCGGCGATATGCGAAGGCTGCGATGCCGAGATAGAGAAAGCCGCAGAGCGCACCGGCCACGATGGCGGGCCAGAGCGGCGGATGCGGCACGGGAGCGGCAAGACGAACGATGCTGAGCGGACTCTGCGCAGGCTGCTGCGGCGCCTGGCCAGCCGGAGGCGTGGACGGAATATTCTGCTCCGCAATACCCGCAGGCGGCGCGGGCAACGGCGATGAAGAAACCTGGGCTGATGGCAGGGCATTTGTCTCAGGCGACGGTGGAGCAGCGGGTATCGCGGGCTGTGCATTGGAGGCCGGGTGGACGGCTTCCGCGAGCTGGACTTCCTTCGTTTCTCGATCCACGATCCGGATGGCCTGGCGCAGCTCGGAGCGTTCGGCGCGGAGTTCCGGGCCGCTGACACCGGCTGCGTTGAAGCCGTAGCGATGACCGCCGGGGAGGATGGAGTCGAGGGCCTGCTGAATTTCGTCGAGCCGCGCGCTGATATTCGGATCGGCAAGATCTTTTGCGTATCGGACGCGGAAACCTCTCAGGGTTCTCCGGGCTTCGCCGACTTGGCTTCTGAGAAGCGATTGCTGACCCGATTCGGTATAGGAGGACGAACCTCCACCAGCGGCGAGCCGGTCAAGCTGCTGATCGGTCGCAGAGAGCTGCGCGCTGAGGTTTGTGAGCGCCTCGGATAAGGGATGATCGCTGACAGCGTGACTGGACGGCGGGGGTTGCGAAGCGGCTGCCTGTGGGACGGGCGCCGCGGAAGGAACTACGGATTGTGCTGGAGCCGGTGGCGCGATGACAGAGGCCGAAACCGGACTCCAAACTGCCAACACATGCGCGATGGAGTTGGCGAGCGCCATGGATTGCGAGGCGTCCGCTGCCTGGAAACGCACATCGAGACGCTGGGCGGAAGGCTGCGACAACTGGAGATCGGAGCGGAACTCGCCCATCTGTCCAGCGGGCGTGGATGACGCGAGATGCGCCTGCTTCGCCAGCTTCGCAACGGTCGGATCGTTCAGCATCAGGTCCGCCAGCGCGACGGCAGGATTTTTTGCCGAGGCGATGCCCGCATCGACCGGTTGAGCGAGCGCGGGATCGAAGGCGAGCACGGCGGCGGATGCGGACTTCCGAGACTGATCCATCAACCAGGCGCAGCCCGCGGCGGCCACAGCCGCGGCGAGGAGGATTGCGAAAAATTTGTGGCCCACCGGAATCCCGGAGTGGAACCGAATGTCAGTGTCTTCCATCGGGCCTCGATGGCATCGGAGATTCGCGCAGATGCTTCCGTGAGATCGAACACGCGATGATGGCGCTTCGCGAGTGCACGGACACTCCGCTGGAGAGGATACCTGCCATCCGGTCGTTGGATGGTGTGCTTTCGATTCTGGTGGCATGAGGGTCAGGGATCGCGGATTTGACCTCCATAAGCTTCGACCGCAGCTCTCAGCAAACAGGGAGCTTAGGGGAACTCGCAGGCCCGATTGGCTCCTCCGGCCCTGGACACGAAATGGAGTGCCCGGAGGCAACCTTTGCAGCTCGCGCTTCCCGACAACCACCCCGCTGTCCGCTGGCTTCCTATCCACCGAGGGCATACTGACAATGAATGCATCCGATGTGCTGGTGGAGCGGCTGATCGCCTGGGGAGTGGACACCGTTTTCGGAATTCCGGGCGACGGCATCAATGGCGTCTTCGAGGCGCTGCGCAAGAACAAGGACCGCATCCGGTTCATCCACATGCGGCACGAGGAATCGGCAGCGTTTGCGGCCTGCGCTTACGCGAAATTCACCGGGCGGCTCGGCGTGTGCGTCGCCACGTCCGGCCCCGGGGGCATTCATCTGCTCAACGGACTCTACGATGCCAAAATGGACGGGCATCCCGTGCTCGCGATCACGGGCCTGCAGCACTCGGATTTGATCGGCACGTTTACGCAGCAGGACGTGGCACTCGACAAGCTGTATCAGGATGTCGCCGTCTACAACGAGCGGGTGATGAGCGGCGCGCACATGGAAAGCGTGGCTGACCTCGCCGTCCGCACCGCGCTGGAGCAGCGCGGCGTCAGCCACATCACCATCCCGGTCGATGTTCAGGTGCAGGAACAGAAGAAGGGCCGCTCCGACCGCAATCCGCCGCACCACACCTCGGCCACGCCGGCATACTCGGACAATCTGCCCTCCCGCGTGGACCTCGAGCACGCCGCCGACATCCTGAACCGCGGCAGGAAGATTGCCATCCTCGCCGGCCAGGGCGCGCTGCACGCCACCGACGATCTGGAGAAGAGTGCGGAAACGCTGGGCGCGCCGATCATTAAGGCTCTGCTGGGAAAAGCGGCGGTACCGGACGACAGTCCGTACACCACGGGCGGCATCGGTTTGCTGGGCACCGAGCCGTCGCAGGATGCGCTGGAGGAATGCGACACGCTGCTGATCGTCGGCTCGTCGTTCCCGTACATTGAATTTCTGCCCGAGCCGGGCACGGCGAAATGCGTACAGATCGATATCAACCCGCAGCGCATCGGGCTTCGCTATCCGGCGGACGTGGGACTGATCGGCAACTCGCAGATGTGCCTGCGGGCGCTGCTGCCCTTACTGAAGAAGCATGACCACGGTTTCCTGAAGAAGGCGCAGCGCCGCAGGAAAGACTGGGAAGATCTGATGGAAGAGCGCGGCACCTTCATGGACAAGCCGCTGAAGCCGCAGGTCGTCGGCTGGGAGCTGGGGAAGCGGATCCCGCCGAACGCG
>JASHRH010000335.1 GCA_030037475.1 Acidobacteriaceae bacterium | reverse complement strand
AGGGAAACCCATGGCGACCACCAACGCCGGCGCCCCGTCTGCCCCGGCGACGCAGGGCGAGCCGGCTGCAAACACCGCAGTTCCTCCCAGGTCAATCGTTAACGATTTCAGTATCCAGGTAGCCACGGTCAACGGATCAGGTTCGCAGTCGGCGAACAGCGTGCTGCTGCGCAGCATCTTCGCGATGGGCGTGCCGGTGAGCGGCAAGAACCTGTTCCCGTCGAACATCGCCGGGCTGCCGACCTGGTACACGATCCGGGCCAGCAAGTACGGATGGGTGGCGCGCAGGAAGGAAATCGATTTCCTGATTGCGATGAATCCGGAGACCGCACGCGAGGACATCCTGTCGCTGCGGGCGGGATCGGCGGCGATTTACGAAGAGAATCTGAACCTGAAGCAGTACCGCGACGACGTGGTCTGCTATCCGGTGCCGTTCGACAAGCTGACGGCGGCGGTTTGCCCCGAGGCCAGGCTGCGCAAGCTGGTCAAGAACATGGTGTACGTGGGCGTGGCTGCGCAGCTGCTGCAGCTGGACATGAAGGCCGTCGAGGATTCGGTGCGCAGGCAGTTCGCGAAGAAGCAGAAGGCCGCGGAGCTGAACTGGGCGGCGGTGGAAGCAGGCTACAACTTTGCGGCGCAGTCGCTCAGGAAGCAGGATCCATTCGCGGTGGAGCGGATGAATGCGACCGCGGGCAAGATCATCATCGACGGTAACGCGGCGTGCGCGCTGGGCGCGATGTTCGCCGGGGTCACGGTGGTGACGTGGTATCCGATTACGCCGTCATCGTCGGTGGTGGAGCAACTGATCGATTACCTGAAAAAGTACCGGATCGAGGAGGACGGCAAGGCCAACTTCGCGGTGGTGCAGGCGGAGGACGAGCTGGCGGCCATCGGCATGGTGCTGGGCGCGGGCTGGGCCGGGGCGCGGTCGATGACGGCGACTTCCGGACCGGGGATTTCGCTGATGGCGGAGTTCGCCGGGCTCGGATATTTTGCCGAGCTGCCGGGGGTGATCTTCGACATTCAGCGCGTGGGTCCGTCGACAGGGCTGCCGACGCGGACGTCGCAGGCCGATCTGCTGTCCGTGGCATTCCTGTCGCACGGGGATACGAAGCATCCGGTGCTGTTGCCGGCGAATGTGAAGGAGTGCTTCGAGTTTGCGGGAGCGGCGTTCGATCTGGCGGAGCAACTGCAAACGCCGGTGTTCGTGCTGAGCGATCTGGATCTGGGCATGAATAACTGGATGTCGGAGCCGTTTGAGTACCCGGAGAAGCCGCTGAACCGGGGTAAGATTCTCACCGCCGAGGACCTGAAGAAGGCGGCCGAATGGGGCCGGTACAAGGATGTGGACGGCGACGGGATTCCGTACCGCACGCTGCCGGGGACGGATCATCCGAAGGCCGCGTACTTTACGCGTGGCAGCGGGCACAACGAGCGCGCGCTGTACAGCGAACGGCCGGAAGATTACCAGAACCTGATGGAGCGGCTGGCGCGGAAGTTCGAGACGGCGCGCAAGCTGGTTCCGGCGCCGGTGGTCGTGCAGTCGGGCAAGTCGAAGGTGGGCATCATCGCGTACGGGACGTCGGATTTTGCGGTGATGGAGAGCCGCGATCAGCTCAAAAAGGAATACGGCGTGGAGGCGGATTACCTGCGCATCCGGGCGTATCCGTTTGCAAAGGAGATTCGCGAGTTTGTGGCTTCGCACGAGCGGGTGTACATCGTCGAGCAGAACCGCGACGCGCAGATGCTGAGCCTGCTGAAGCTGGATCTGGCAGCGCAGGAGACGACGAAGCTGCGCAGCGTGCGCCACTTCAACGGGCTGCCCATCGATGCGCGCTCGGTAACGGATGAGATTGTGTTGCAGGAAGGAATCTAGCCGTCAGGAGTAAGGCGGTTAGGGATAAAGCGGCTGGCGAGTCAGCGAGTGAGCGGGACAGAAGAGAGGAATTCATGGCGGCAACAACGATCAGTCCGAATCCGAAGGTGAACCGGATCGGGCTGCCTGTGATTGAGTATCGCGGCAGCAAGACAACGCTGTGCGCGGGTTGCGGGCACAATGCGATTTCCGAGCGCATTATCGACGCGCTGTACGAAATGGGCGTGCAGCCGGAGCGGGTGATGAAGCTGTCGGGGATCGGCTGCTCCTCGAAGAGCCCAGCGTACTTCCTGGCGCGCGCGCACAGCTTCAACAGCGTGCACGGGCGCATGCCCAGCGTGGCCACGGGCGCGCTGCTGGCGAACAAGACGATGATGGGGCTGGGCGTTTCCGGCGACGGCGACACGGCCTCGATCGGGATCGGGCAGTTCGTGCACCTGATGCGGCGGAATCTGCCGATGATCTACATCATCGAGGACAACGGTGTATATGGCCTGACCAAGGGACAGTTTTCGGCGACGGCGGATATCGGATCGAAGCTGAAGACCGGCGTGGTGAACGATCTGCCGCCGATCGACACCTGCTCGCTGGCGATCCAGCTGGGCGCGACCTTCGTGGGGCGGTCGTTCTCCGGCGACAAGCAGCAGTTGCTGACGATGCTGAAGGCGGCGATGGCACACAAGGGCACGGTGATGCTGGACGTGATTTCGCCCTGCGTGACCTTCAACGATCACGAGGGCTCGACGCGCAGCTATAAGTACATGCAGGACCACGAAGAGCCGATCGGGGAAGTGGGCTTTGTGCCCAGCTTCGAGGAAATCGACGTGGAGTACGAGGCCGGATCGAGCTTTGACGTGACCATGCATGACGGGTCGCGGCTGCGGCTGAAGAAGCTGCCGGAGCATTACGATCCGACGGACCGCGCCGTGGCGGTGCGGACGCTGATGGAGGCGCACGAGAACAACGAGATCCTGACCGGTGTGTTTTACATCGACACGCAGAAGCCGGCGTTCACGGATCTGCTGAACCTGGTGGATGAGCCGCTGGCGACGCTGCCGGCGGAGCGGGTGCGTCCGCCAAAGCGGGTGCTGGACGAGGTGATGGCGAAACATCTGTGAAACAGAGCTCAGGAAAAGCGACGCCCCGGTGATGAGCCGGGGCGTTCTTGTTTTATGGGGTTCGTGGGGTATGATAAATGCATACCGACGTGTGGGGTGACCATGGCCGCGCCAGAAAAACGAACGTTCAGCTTGCCGTCAGAGCAGTCCCGTTATATCGATGAGATGGTGGAATCGGGAGCCTATGCTTCCGGCAGCGAAGTGGTGCGAGCGGGCCTGCGGGCGCTCCAGGAGCGCGACGCGGCTGTGGAGAGATGGCTGCGTGAGGATGTAGCTGTCGTTTACGATGCGATTCGCGCCGGAAAATCGGCGACCATTCCCGCAGAGAAGGTATTCTCCGCGGTACGGTCCCGGCACGCCGATCGGGCCAAGAGATCGGCGTGAGATTCAAGGTCCTGTTCAGTGAGGAAGCCGAGCAGGACTTGCTCGATCTGTACGAGTACATTGCCGACCATGACGGCGAATCACGTGCGCTTGCCTATGTGGAACGGATCGAAGAATGGTGCGCCAGCCTTCGCACCCTGCCCCAGCGGGGAACGAGCCGGGAAGACATTCGCCCGGGGCTGAGAACCGCCGGCTTTGAGCGGCGTGTGACAATCGCTTTTCAGGTTATGGCGGATTCCGTGATCGTTCTGCGCATCCTCTATGGCGGCCGCGATTCGGACAAATTGATCACGCCCGATGCATAGCAGCGTCACCCTCTTTGGTAACCATGCCGCTACCTTTGCCTGGACTCGTCGCATCCAACCCTCCGCAGTCATCGCAGCAAAACTTCGGAGGCCGATCGCATGAAACGAATGCTGGGTATTGCGGTGTTGCTGGTGGCGTCCTGTGCCGCGGTGCAGGCGCAGGTGGGTGTCTACGCGGCGTTTGGGGCGGCCGATTTTCGCCAGCCGAACGTGAACTGGCAGTACGGGCCGATGGCGGGGTTGTACTGGAACGCGCTGGGGGTGCCGTTCATCAGGGCGGGCGTGGATTTGCGCGGGTCGTGGATCGGCTCGGGCAATGCGCAGGACGACAGCTGCCTGCTGGGTCCGCGGGTGCAACTGCATCCGCACGTGGTGCCGCTGATGCCGTACGCAGAAGTGCTGGGCGGAGTCTCGCGCGTGGTGGTCGGACAGGGATCGGCGCGGACGGCAGGGACGGAATTCAGCTACGCACTGGTAGCGGGGCTGGATGCGACGATTTTTTCGCATCTGGACTGGCGGGTGGTCGACTACTCATGGCAGCGCGTTGAGAACTTTGGGATTCAGTTCAATCCGGAGCAGATCAGCACGGGGCTGGTGGTGAGGCTGCCGTAGCGAGGGATCAAGCGGGTAGGGATAAGGCGGTCAGGGATGAGACGGTTAGGTGTGAAGCGGTTGGCAAACGGTGGCGAATGTGTCGGCTCCCACTCCTGTCGCCAAAGGGAGGCGACAAGAGTGGGGCAGACATGGGCTACTTGCTGGTTGAGCCGTGTGGCTGCGGATAGTCCACCCGCACGGCCAGAATTTCGTACGGCTTGAACGGCACATGCAGTTCGTTGTCCTGAATGGATAACGCCGCACCCTCGGGCTGCTCCATGAGGTTGGTTTCGGTCGCGCCGGTCGCGCCCGGCGGGACGCGCAGGGTCAGATCACCGGCTTTGCCCGCCCACTCATAGAAGTGAAATTCGAGCGAATGGGTGTCCTCGGCCTTTTTCATCGCGGTGAGGATCACGTCATTCGGAGTGACCGACACGAAGGAGTGCTCGGCGGGCAGCGCGCCGGTGTGCGGCTGCACCTGCATCGCGGTCAGCGGGAAGTTGAACTCGTAGCCGTGGCGCACCGTCGTCGCCTGCTGCCAGGAGCCGGCGTGCGGATAGAGGGCGAAGCTGAAGTGCTGGGGTCCGCGGTCGGCGTTGGGATCGGGCCAGACCGGCGAGCGCAGGAGCGAGAGGCGGAGCAGATTGCCGACCGCGTCGTAACCATACTTCGAGTCGTTGATGAGGCTGAAACCGTGCTGCGCGTTGCCTTCGTCGGCCCAGCGCTGCGCGGGAACTTCAAAGCGCGCTTTCTCCCAACTGTTATCGCGCGTGGTGGGTCGCTGGATGGCGCCAAAGGGGATCTCAAACGTCGCGAGGGGACTGGTGGCGGAGAGCGCAAAGGCGGCTT
>JASHRH010000334.1 GCA_030037475.1 Acidobacteriaceae bacterium | reverse complement strand
CTGTCGCCCCATTTCGTCCAGCGTGCGAGCAGCGGCTCACAGGCTGCGATGCCCAGCATCAGCAGCCCATCGATGAACTGGATGTGGAGATTCGCCCAAAGGGCAAAGAGGGGCGACAGCCAAAAGAGGATTTTCGCGCGCCGCGCACGACGAAACTCGAGCAGCAGATCCAGCTCGAGGGCAAAAAATAAAATCGTGAAGAGCCAGGGACGGGGCGTGAAGTCGCGGGAGATGCACACCAGCGCGGCGCCCGTGAGGAACACGCTCTTCATGAAGTCCGGCTGTACCCGGCTCACCAGCCGATAAACAGCAGCCGTAATGGCTACGGCCATGGCCGCGGTGTACAGCACCAGACCGTCGAGGTTGAACCAGGTATAGAGCTTCACCAGGATCAGATCGAAGAGCCAGCTGTAAGCCTGCCAGGCAGTACCCGCCTCGGTTCGCGAGAATGGGTCGGTATAGGGGAAGGCGTGATGATGGAGGATCCAGACTCCGGTCTGCAACTGCCATCCCACGTCCGGATCCACAGCGCAGGAACCCAACCCGCGAAAGCACATCAGGGCCGGGGCTGCCAACAGGAGCCCGATGACTGCGGCCCGAGCAGCCTGGTCGGCCCAGCCTGGATTCTGATCCTGCACCTGCACCTCGTTTCCCTGCGGGTCGTCACGCTGCAGCCAGCCCATCGGTAACCCACTTTCCGCGTGGGTGCCCGGGCAAATCCCTACAAACTATATCGCGGAAGCTATCGGGCTGAGTCACAGGCAGCGGTGGCATTCGCCAGGACACGTCGTGCGGATTGCGATGGATATTTCTGAGTTGTACGTGTATGGGGTCTGCGTTTGTCGTCATTTACCGGGCACAGGATGTTCCGGAATCGCGGGTTTGGGAATCCACGGGCTGCCTCGAAAGTCGCAGTCACTAGCACAGATGGGGCATTGTTCCTATCAGAGGTAACCCCTACTGTGGTGACTAAAGTACGCGTCAACCGGGGCCTTGCCTCGTGGCGCGGTCGGGCTCTCGTTGTACGGCCCTCCCCCAGATAACGAGAAGTGAAGGAGATGACGAAGATGAAGAAGGTTCAACAATTATTGGCTAAGTTCATGCGCGAGGAATCCGGTCAGGACCTGATCGAGTACGCGCTGATTGCTGCCCTGATCGCCCTGGCCGCCATTGGCGCTATGTCGACGCTGGGCAGCGACATCTCGAACGAGTTCAATTCCGTCGGCAGCAGCCTGTAGGCGCGAAACCGCTCCGCGGAGGAGCGGTGAAGAGCCGGCTGTGTCCAACCGGCAGGTGACCTGTCCCGGAAGTACTGATGGCTCACAATCAGGAGCCACTGCGCGAGAGGTCGCCTGCCGCACTATTGATTCTGTTCAGCCACGCGGTCCGGGAGCAGGTAGTCATGCAGCAAGACCCGAGAAGGGAGATACGAGATGAACCAGTTACTGAAGAGCCTTTTGAAGGATGAATCCGGTCAGGATCTGATTGAGTACGGACTGATCGCGGCTCTGATCGCCCTGGCGGCCATTGGTACCATGACGACCCTCGGCAGCAAGATCAGCAACGAGTTCAACGCCCTCGGCAGCAGTCTGTAGGCCGGCGGCAGTTCTGACACGAAAATGGCCCGGCAACGTACCGGGCCATGCCTGAACTGGCACGCAGCCCGTACCGAAAGAAGCAATGGCTAACACTTAATAGTTATTGCTTCGGGATGGGTGCCTGCCGCACTGTCTATTGCAGTCACCCTCGCGGTGCGGTTACACAGATATCAAAGACGCACGACCGTACAGCGAATCCTGAGGAGATACGAAAATGAAACAACTGATGAAGAACCTTTTGAACGACGAGTCCGGTCAGGATCTGATTGAGTATGCTCTGATTGCGGCTCTCATCGCTCTGGCGGCCATTGGTGCGATGCAGACTCTCGGCAGCAAGATCAGCAACGAGTTCAACTCGGTCGGCAGCAGCCTCTAACGCATCGCCTGAGCCGCCGGCAGCCCGAGCGCACCGTTGAGGACCGGGCTGCCAGCATTCAGGAGATGACCTCTGCGGGGTTCCTTGCGGCCGATCTTCCATCGTGGGGAGAAGCCAGTCAGGGAATCTCATGAGTACGATTTGCCGCTGCCATGGCAGCTCTCGCCTCACAATGCGGAGCTGGGCAGGCTTTTTGAAACCTTTAGCCGTTGCCAGTCGGGCCTGTTCGACCGGCACCGGTGGGTACCGGATGCGTTGTGGCACTCGTTCAGCGGCCGCTTTCGCGAAAAGCGAAAAAGGCCCAGGCCCCACAGAAGACGCGCTGATCGCGAGCCTGGTGGCTCGCGATGAAAACGTTCGCCAGGGCCAGAGACGAGTTCAGCTTTCCGGAGTAAATGCATGCAGCCTGTCCGGGCTGGGAATCCCCGGATTCCGTGCGCGGGCCGGCGGCAGGATCGAAGGCGCCATTCCGGGGAGATCCGGAACCAGAGGTCAGCCTTCGCGAGCTTTTTGGATGCATGCGCCTGCGGCAGCTGTCCTTGCGAGCTGTTGTGGCTCCCGACAGTGAACCGCCGGCAACGGAGCGCCCTGGAACATGTGCTCGGCTGCCTGGCACCCCCCGGCCAGGGAACCGGCGGGTGTCCGATGTGATGTTTGGGCAGACTGTTTGCGAATCCTGCAAAGAGAATGCCGATTGGGGATCTCGGAATGTTGAAAGCGAATACCGAGTTGCTGTTTCTGGCTGCCGCGGTCATCTGTGCTCTCCTGGGTGCGATCTTCGACATCCGGAGCCGCCGGATTCCCAATTTCATCACCCTTCCCGGCATTCTGATCGGACTCCTGCTGCATTTGATCCTGGGCGGCTGGCGTCAGTTCGCCATGGCGGCTTTGGCCTGCCTGATCTGTGGGGCCATCTTTCTCGTCTTCTGGCTGGCAGGCGGCATGGGAGCGGGCGATGTGAAGCTGATGGCGGCGGTCGGCTGCCTCGGCGGAATGCCCAGCGTAGCGTATCTGTTGATTTTGACGGCCCTGGCCGGGGGCGTCATGGCGATCAGCCTGGCTCTGTGGCGCGGACGCCTGAAGGACACGCTGCTCAATGTCGGCGCGCTCGCCCTGCACCACCGCTCCGAAGGTCTGACTCCACATCCCAGTCTGAACGTAGCCAGCGCGTGGACGCTGCGTCTGCCGTATGGGCTGGCTATTGCCGCAGGCAGCGCGGTCACGCTGTGCCTGCTGGTGGTCCAGAGGTAAGTCGCTATGGCTCGGCGCGTCGCTGTCGCTCTCATGGTGGCTTTGATACTCGCGATATCCGTGGTCTACATCACGTGGCGGAAGATCTCGACCAACAGCCACCCGGTCGTGCAGCCTCCCATCCAGTACGTCACGGTTGTCCATCCGATGAATCCGGGAGAAACGCTGCGGGCCCAGGATCTGACGCTGGTCAACTGGCCGCGCAGCAATCCTCTCAGCGGGGCCTTTGTGCGGATTCAGGACC
>JASHRH010000333.1 GCA_030037475.1 Acidobacteriaceae bacterium | reverse complement strand
GATCGAGGAAGTGGGCGACTCCAATTTCCTGCTGGAGCAGCAGGTGGACAAGTTCCGCTTCCGCGAAGAGAGCCAGCGCGTGATCACGAACGGCGGCCGTCCTCCGATCGGGCGCCCGCTGCTGCTGGGCATCACGAAGGCGTCGCTCTCGACCGAGTCGTTCATCTCGGCGGCGTCGTTCCAGGAGACCACGCGCGTGCTGACGGAGGCGTCGATCAACGGCGCCGTCGACAACCTGCGCGGCCTGAAGGAGAACGTCATTGTCGGACGGCTCATCCCCGCCGGCACCGGCATGGAATACTACCGCAACGTCCAGCTCTCGCCGGAACTGGAGGAAGCGGCAGCGAAGATCCAGCAGGAAGTCCAGACCGCGTGGGAGGAAGCAGAGCGCGAACTGGAGCAGATGCGGCAGGAAGGCGAAGCCGAAGAGATGGCGGCGAGCGAGTAGACCTGTGCGGTCGGCGAGCGGCGGCTTCGCCGCGGGTCGGTCCGTACAACACAGAAAAGCCCGGCAGAGATGCCGGGCTTTTTGTTTTCAGGAATTCGGTACTGGGTCAGTTTGTTGAAAGAAACCATCCCTCGGGGGCTGAAGCCCCCCTCATTGAGGGCAACTTGCGGCACGGCTAAAGCCGTGCCCCTTCAAAACAGTCTCAAACTGAACCAGTATCAGGAATTCGCTCAGGGCGATGCTAGAGCGAAACCAGCGATGCTGTGTCTTTTTAAGGTCGGTTCAGTGCGGCTTTCTTCGGCGGAAAGCCGCGTCGAGGACTGTGGCTCTGAGATACACCTTCGCTGGTTTCGCTCTGAACTTTTTTATGCTATAGTAGTCCAAGGTAACACCTTTCGCTATGGCACAGGCCACGACCAGCCTCAAACTCGACCCGGAGACGAAGGAGCGCGTCCGACGTCTTGCCGCCGCTTGCCGCCGGACACCGCACTGGATTCTGCGCGAGGCGATCGAGCAGTACGTTGATCGGGAAGAGAAGCGGGAACAGTTCCGCCAGGATGCGCAAGCCGCGTGGGAGCACTATCAGGCCACCGGCCTGCATCTCACGGGCGCGGAAGCCGACGCATGGCTGGCGAAACTGGAGCAGGGCAGGAAGGCTGAGCCTCCCAGATGTCACGACTGAGGTGGTCTCAGGCAGCGCTCACGGACGTTGCCCGCCTCTACGACTTTCTCGCCGGAAAGAACCCGGATGCGGCGCGCCGCGCGGCCGCAATTATCCGGCAGGGAGCGAAGAACATCGCAGCTCATCCCGCACTTGGCCGCCCCGTGGAAGGTATGCTCCCGGAGTTCCGCGAGTGGGTGATCGAGTTCGGCCAGGGATCCTACATCGCGCTGTACCACTTCGATGGCCGGCAAGCCGTCATTCTCGCAGTGCGTCATGCACGAGAGGCGGGATACTGATTCGAAAATCCGGCGAATTACGTGCGTGCGTCAGCCTTACCGTTGGCGCGAGTTGCAGACTCTGCCGTCAGAGCCGGCTCCGCCAGCGATTTATAATCCAGGCAGATTCATGGGGTTTTTCCTGAATCCCCGGCAGCCAAAATTTCTGACAACCCCCGCGAGGTGATCCTATGGCAGCGTCGAATCCAACCCTTGAAATCCTGAAGCCCCGGGCTGACTGGATCGTCCGCCGCAAAGCCGAAGCCGCGCGCACCGGCGACACCAACCTGTCGCAGATGCACTTTGCCCGCAAGGGCCTGCTGACCGAGGAAATGGCCTATGTTGCGAAGCGGGAGGGCCTGAGGCCGGAGCTGGTGCGCGACGAAGTGGCTGCCGGCCGGCTGATCATCCCCGCGAACATCAACCACCCGGAGATGGAGCCGATGGGGATCGGGATCGCGACGCGATGCAAGGTGAATGCCAACATCGGGAACTCGGCCATCACCTCGAATATCGACGAAGAGTTGCGCAAGCTGCACACCGCCGTGCAGCATGGGGCGGACACGGTGATGGACCTGTCGACGGGCGGCGATATTCCGGAGATTCGGGATGCCATCCTGCGCCACTCGCCGGTGCCGATCGGGACGGTGCCGATTTATGAGGCGCTGGCGCGGGTGAAGCGGCTCGAAGACCTGAACATCGATGTGTACCTCGAAGTCATCGAGGAGCAGGCGCAGCAGGGCGTGGACTACTTCACCGTGCACGCCGGCGTGCTCATCCAGTACGTGCCCATGGTGGCGAAGCGCATCACGGGCATCGTCAGCCGCGGCGGCGCGATTCTGGCGCAGTGGATGACACACCACCATAAGCAGAATTTCCTCTACGAGCACTTCGACCGCATTGTGCAGGTGATGGCAAAGTACGACGTGAGCTTCTCGCTGTGCGATGGGCTGCGGCCGGGTTCGGTGGCGGACGCGTCGGACGAGGCGCAGTTTGCGGAACTGAAAACTCTGGGCGAGCTGACGGCGAAGGCCTGGGAAAGCGACGTGCAGGTGATGATCGAAGGCCCCGGGCACGTTCCGCTGGACAAGATTAAGGAGCAGGTGGACAAGGAAGTAGAATACTGCTTCGGCGCGCCGTTCTACACGCTGGGACCGCTGGTGACCGATATCGCGCCGGGCTACGATCACATCACCTCGGCGATCGGCGCGGCGCTGATCGGCTGGCATGGCGCTTCGATGCTGTGCTACGTGACGCCCAAGGAGCACCTGGGGCTGCCGAACGAGAAGGACGTGCACGACGGGATGATCGCGTACAAAATCGCAGCGCACGCTGCGGACATTGCGCGGCACCGGCCGGGAGCGCGCGACCGCGACGACGCCATCAGCTACGCGCGGTACACCTTCGACTGGGAGAAGCAGTTTGCGCTGTCGCTCGATCCCGAAACCGCGCGGGCGATGCATGATGAGACGCTGCCCGACGATTACTACAAAGAAGCGGCGTTCTGCTCAATGTGCGGCCCGAAGTTCTGCTCCATGAACTGGTCGAGCAAGGTGGATGAATTCAACCGCACGGTACACGGGCTGGAGAAGCAGGACCTGAGCGAGCTGGTCACGCTACAGGCGCAGCAACTGAGTGAGAAGAGATAGTGTCCTGGCCCTTAAATTGGTTGAGCAGCTCGACAAATTGAATTGCCCTGGGAACGGCCCTCAGGGGCTGAAGCCCGGTCTATTCTGCGCCATGTGCGGCACGACTGAATAGCTTGCGGAAAAATCGGTGGTGTCTCAGTTTGGAAGAAAAACATCCCTCAGGGGCTCAAGCCCGGTCTTATTTCGGGCATTTAACGTACGGTCTGAAGCCCGTACCCTTCAAACTGAGACACTACCGAAAAATCCCAGTTTGCACGCCGTACGAGAGAAGAAACATCCCTCAACGGCTGAAGCCGATCTGATTTTGCCGGGCTTGCGGCCCAGCTGAAGCCGGGCCCCTTCAAAGAATCGGGTTTTTCCGCAAGCTGTGAAGTCGTGCACCTGATACAAGGCCAACGAGCTTTTTTGGCGATCTTCAGGGACGGGACAATCCGTTGCGGAAGATTCCCAACTGGAGGCTCGCTTCCGGGCGGCTTTTAGCTTTCCACACGCCATTTCGCGCAACCGAGGCAGCCCGTTCCGTATCTGAAGAAGAGAGGAGCGAGTCATGGGGAGGTTCTTCGTAGCACTTGGAATAGGCGCCGCGGCCGGAGCGGCGGTTGCCCTGCTGTATGCACCACAGTCCGGGGCACGGACCCGGCGGCAGTTGCGCCGCGGGATGGAGGACGCCGGCGAGCGCATTCGCGACACGGCCGGTTCCATGAGCGACTGCGCCACGAAGTACTACAAAAAGAGCCGCGAAGCGGTGGGCGACGTGGTGGACACCGCGCAGAATGTGGTGACTGCGGCGAAACGGGCAGTCAACTTTAGCTGACGAAGCGAATGCCCGGCGATTCGCATGGGCGGGCGCGATGAGAATTGACGCCCGGAAAGTATCTTCCCCGCGACTTTTCAGGCATTATGGTGGCGATGCGCCCCCGCCATCTGTACCTGTCCCTTCTTGCCGCTACAGCCTGTTGCCTCCTCGTCGCGCCGCCGAGCGGCGCGCAGAGCGCCGCGCCTGAGCCGCAGCCAGCGCCCGTCATCCGCAAGAATGCCCGCCTGGTGCTGGTGGACGTGGTGGTAACCGCCAATGGCAAGCCGGTGGAGGGTTTGCCGGAGGGGCGATTCCACGTTCTTGAGGACGGGAAAGCGCAGACCATTACCTCATTTGAGGAACACCGTGCCAGCGACGCGCCGCTGGTGGCTGCGGCGCCCAGTCTGCCGCCGCATGTTTCGAGCAATGATCCGCAATTTGCGATCGAGAGCGCCGCGAATGTGCTGCTGCTGGATGGGCTGAACACGCCGCTGAGCGATCAACAGCAGGCGCGCCGCCAGATGCTCGAGTATCTGAAACAAATTCCTGCCGAGACGCGCATCGCGGTTTTTACGCTGGCGTCGCAACTGCGCATGATCAGCGGATTCACCACGGACGCGGGAGCCGTCGAGGCGGCGATTCTGCCGGGAGCGCGGCAGTCCACGGTGCTCGAGACCCCGCAGGATCAGGACACAATGAACGACATCGCGACCAGCATGAGTGGAGTCGATGGCGGGGCGATGCAGCAGTTCGTGGCCGATAGCCAGACGTACCAGACGGACGTGCGCGTGAGCATGACGCTGGATGCGCTGCGGCAACTCACGCAGTACTTGAGTATGATTCCGGGGCGCAAGAACCTGATCTGGCTTTCCGGGTCGTTTCCGCTGCAGATTCAGCCGAATGCGCCGCCAGGAGAGAGCGGAGCGTCTCCAGGCGATCCTCTGTTTTCGTCGCGGGATTACTCTTCGGAGGCGCAGGCGGTCGACGCGCTGCTGGCGGCGGCGCGGGTGGCGGTGTATCCGGTGGACGCGCGAGGGCTGATGCCTCCGGAAAGCGCCGACGTCTCGCGCAGCTTCAATGGGGGCCAGGGTCTGCCGTCGATGGGGGGCGGGAGCGGCCAGCGCCGGGGCGGATTGGCGCCAGCCATGACGAGTGGGCCGTCCGCGGCGAATCAGGCGGACAGAATGTGGTTGCAGGAGATCACGAACGAGTTCCAGACCATGCAGCGGGTTGCCGAGGAGACGGGCGGGGAAGCGTTCTACAACACAAACGGGTTGAAGGAAGCGGCGGCGCAGGCGATCGGTGAGGGCTCCAATTACTACACCATCAGCTATGTCCCCGCGGGGAAAGAGTGGGACGGGCGGTTCCGCACCATTCGGGTGCGGATAGATGGGGACCCATACAATCTGGCCTATCGCCGAGGCTATTACGCTGAGGATCCGCAGAAACCCGGCCCAGAGATGCCCGGCGTGGTGAGCCCGATTGTGGCGGCGCTGGAACGCGGGGCGCCCCCGCTGGGAGCGATTCGCTTTGAGGCGCGCGTGCTGGCGGCGAGCGATCCGGCGGCGAAGGCGGCGCGGCCGCAGGCTGGACCAGCGGGGGAGATGGCGGCGAAACTGAAGCAGCCGATTGAGCGCTATCTGGTGGATCTGTCGGTGGACCCGCACGCTATGGAGTGGTCTGCGCTGCAGGGCAATGTCGCTCATGCGGAGATCGAAGTGGCGATGGCGGCGTGGGACGCGAACGGCCAGCGCGTGAACTATACGGACAAGGCCTTCGCGATCAACCTGAATCCGCAGCAGTCAGCGCTGGTGCTGAAGAGCGGCTTGCCGATTCACCAGGAGATCGATTTGCCGTCGGGCGCGATTTATCTGCGGATCGCGGTTCACGATCTGCGCAACGCACGGATCGGATCGCTGGAGGTGCCGCTGATGGTGGGCAAGATTCCGGAGATTTCTGCGCGCCGCCGCTGAAAAATCTGAAAAAATAGCAGCATGACCACCACCGCTGCCGAACTTTTCTCCGACCGTATCGGGCGGATTGAGATATCTGCCACCATGGCCGTGACCGCTGAAGCCGCCAAGTTGCGCGCGCAGGGCGCCAAGCTGGTGGATTTCGGGGCCGGCGAGCCGCACTTTTCTACGCCGCAGCACATCAAGGACGCCGCGATTGCGGCCATCCAGTCGAACTTCACGCGCTACACCGTGGTTTCGGGCATTCCGGAGCTGCGCCAGGCCATTGTGGAGCGGCACGCCGCCGATTTCGGCTCCAGCTATACGCCCGACGAGGCCATCTTCTCGACCGGCGGCAAGCTGGCGCTGTTCAATGCCATCCAGGCGCTGGTGGATCACGGCGACGAGGTCATTCTGCCGGTTCCGTACTGGGTTTCGTTCAAGGACATCGTGCAGTACGCCGGCGGCAAGGTCGTTTACCTCGAGACCAGCGAGGCGGAAAACTTCCGCATTACCGCGGATGCGATCGAGGCGGCGATCACTCCGAAGACGAAGGCCATCATTCTGAATTCACCCTCGAATCCCTCCGGCGCGGTGGTTTCGCCCGCGGATCTGGAGCGCATTGTGCGCATGGCGCACGAGCGCGGCATCTGGCTGCTGCTCGACGAGTGCTACGTCTATCTGCAATACACGGGCGCGCTGGTCAGCGGCGGATCGTTCACCGAGGCGAAGGATCACCTGGTGGTGCTGGGTTCGCTCACCAAAACCTATGCCATGACCGGCTGGCGCGCCGGATTTGCGCTGGCGCCGAAGCCGGTAATCACCGCAATGACCAAGCTACAGAGTCAGAGCACGTCCTCGACGGCCGCGTTTGTGCAGAAAGCCGCGGTCGCGGCGCTGCGCAGCTCCCAGGATTGCGTGGCGGAGATGCGGGCGGACTTCCTGAAGCTGCGGAACAAAATCCTGACCCGCCTGAAGGAGATCCCCGGCGTCACCTGCACAAAACCGGAGGGCGCATTCTACGTCTATCCGAACATTTCGGCGTATCTGGGCAGGAATGGCGTTGGATCAGCGATGGAGCTGTCGAAGCGGCTGCTGCACGAGGCGCACGTGGTGACGGTTCCGGGCGAGGCCTTCGGGACGGACCAGCACATCCGGCTCTCCTACGCCACGTCCCATGCCGACGTGGACGAAGGCGTGGACCGGATGAAGGCGTGGTTCGCGAAGCTTTAGGTCAGGATGCGTCTTGCCGTTGGGTTGACCGCTAAGCCGCTCGTGCGGATTGCGCTCATGGTCATCTCGATCCTGTCGATCGAGGGGACCATTCCCGCCTACGTGATCTACCTGACCTATACCTACGGAGGCACGGGATGGTGGCTCTGGTTGCCGGGCACCACGGTCACGATTGCAGCCATTGTGCTGGTTTTGCCATGGTGTCAGTTCCTTCCATATTTCGCCCGGCCCACTGTTCTGCTGGCGATGATTGTGGCGGCCGGCCACGCGCGCGGACTGGTAAGCGCCTGCGCCTGCGCGGCTTTCCTGCTGGCGGCCTATGCTCTGATCCGGAGCTGGCTCAATCGCAGCTCGCTGCGGCATGAGGCAATCGAAATTTCGCCGCCATTTGCCTCCGGCGTCTACTTTGTCGCCCAGGGCGGCGGCAGTTCCGAAGTCAATCACCACTTTCCAGTTGAGTGCCAGCGGTTTGCCCTCGACATCCTCCGATTGAACTGGCTCACCATGCGCGCCTGGGGCTTTTTCCCGCGGCAACTCGGCCGCTACGCGATCTATGGCACACAGGTGTTATGCCCGGTCGCCGGCGTCGTCACCGCAGTGGTGGATGGGCTTCCGGATATGGATCCACTGGTGCAGCAGGATGCCGATCATATTGCGGGGAACCACATCGTAATCCGATGCGCGGCCAGGACCGACACCTTCTTAGGTTTGGCGCATTTGCTGGCGGGCAGCCTCCAGGTTCGGGAGGGAGATGCCGTGTCAGCAGGCCAGCTCCTCGCCCGCGTGGGGAACTCCGGCAACACAACCGAACCGCACCTGCACATCCACGCCAAAACTGGCGGCACACCGGATTCCATGCTGGACGGCGAGGGTGTTCCACTCCGCATTCGCGGACGCTTTCTGATGCGCAACGATCTCTTCCGCGGGCTTTCGCGCAGGGAGGTTTGTTAGCGGTCAATTTTTGCGCTGCTACACTGCCTGAGCCTCAGGCGGCATGACAGCCTCCGAAGTCTGCTCCATGTATTCCGAGCCCTGATCCAGCTTCAGGATCAGCAGCGTCATGTCGTCATGCTGCGGCGCGCCGGCGGTGAAGGCGTCGGCAGCGGTGAAGAGGGCGCGGAGGATCTCGGCGGCGGGAAGCTTGCGGACAGCGCGGGCCGCAGCGATCATGCGCTCTTCGCCCCACTCCTCATCTTCGCTCGTCATGGCTTCGCTGATGCCGTCGGTGTAGAGCAGGAGCAGGTCGCCGGGCTCGAGCGTCAGCGTCTGCTCGGTGTAGGGAGCAAAGGGCAGCAGCCCGACCACGGGGCCGTCGGCCTCCAGCCGTACCACCTGACCATTGCGCAGCAGAACCGGAGGATTGTGGCCCGCGTTGACGCACTCGAGCCGTCGCGTGGCGGGATCGAAGGCGGCGAAGAAGAACGTGGCGTAGCGGTTCGACGCGGATGCTTCATAGACCAGGCGATTGACTTTGTGCATCAGCCGCGCAAAGTCGCGGGGGCTGTCGAGGGTGACGCCGCGCAGGGAAGCTCGCAGACTGGCCATGAGCAACGCGGCGGAGATGCCTTTGCCGGAGACGTCGCCGACAGCCAGACCGATGCGTCCCTCGCCGAGGTCGATGACGTCGTAATAGTCGCCGCCCACGCCCAGAGCGGCGCGGCAGGCCCCGGCGATGGATCCGCCAGGAACACTGGGCATTTGCTGAGGGAAGAGCCGCTCCTGGACCTCGCGAGCGATCTCGATTTCGCGGTTCACGCGCTCGCGCTGGGCGGCTTCGGCCGCCAGAGAGTGGGCCAGCTCGCTCACCTCAAGGGCCAGCCCGGTCTGCCGGGCGACCATCTGGAGCATCTGCAGGTCGGTGCGGGACCACGCCGCCTCCGAGCGCTTGGGGCCGAGGCTCATCACGCCCATCAGCCGATTGCGCCCGAGCAGCGGCAGCAGCAATTCGGTGTTCAGCAGGTCGAACGTGCGCCGTTCGGCGATTCCAGCCATCAGATACCACGCGTCGGGATCGTTGCGGTAAAGCCGCGCCGGCTCGCTGGAGTTGAGCAGGCAGCGCACCGACGATGCCTGCGCGGAAAGAGTCAGAGTCCCATCGCCGGAAACGCCGAAGGCTTCGGCGAGTTGAAAATCATTGCCACGGCGGAGCAGCACGGCGATCTGGTCGATGTGCAGGGTTTCGCGAATGCGGCGAGCGACGGTTTCCAGCAGCGGCTGCGTTTCCGTATAGCGCCGAACTTCGTCGGACAGTTCGTTCATCACGAGTTCCGCGTTGTACGCTTCGCGGAAAAAGCGGCGGTCCAGCCAATTCTGGATATAGCGGGAGATGCCCAGCCGGAAGGCGATCACGAGAGCAAGAAAGCCCAGGGACCAGCCGACATCCGCCGGGCTGGGCTGGCGGCTTTGCAGCAGCGGAACGATGAGCCGGAAAGCGATGATGGCGAGAAGAGCGAGCTGGAGAATCCAGAGAGTGGCCCTGGCGAGGGCGTAGCCCGTGCCGATGCGCAGCAGCACGCGCACATCGAGCGCGCGCTGCACGACGACGACGTACGCCAGGGTGAGCGGCGCGACCATGAACAAGATGCCGCTGAGATACTCGAGCCAGAAATAGTGAGGATTCTGGCCGCTGATGCCGAAATGGGGCAGGACAATGAAGACACCCAGAAATGTGGCCATGCCGACGGTCATTCCGGCGGCGAGCACGCGCAGGCGGCGGCGGGCATCGGCAGTGGAAGCAGAGCGGAGCTTATCAAGAAGG
>JASHRH010000332.1 GCA_030037475.1 Acidobacteriaceae bacterium | reverse complement strand
CAATTTCCGCTTGTAGGGGCAATGCCGCTCGTTCCACCAGAGCCGCCCGCTGGCTGCGGCTCGATTCCTGGCAATGTACTCTCGACCTGGATTTGGCCGCCGAATGCAATCAATGGATTGAACAGTGTCTTGACCACGATGCCTTGCGGCGTGAATGCCGGGTAGGCGATCATGCCGGTCGATGCCGAGACGAGCGGAATCGTCGGTGTACTGCGCCATCCGTTCTTCGGCCAGATCGCCAGCACGCCCGCGGGCGCGCCACCTCCGGCCTGTCCGGTTTTGGTGCCGTCGATCGCATAATTGATGTTCGCTGCATCGGCGCATTGCTGCACCTGCGACCAAAACGATCCTCTCAGATACATCGGCGGCAATTGCACGCTTACGCCGTTGTTCTCGAATCCGAGATTCATCTGCCGCGCCAGCCCAGACATGATCGTCGCCACATCCGCAGAATTCGGAAAGCTCGTCGGCGCCGCCGGTGCCGTTGCGACGCCAGCCGTGGAATTGCAATTGAAATGAAACGCCACCATCGGCTGCGCGCTATAATCTCCATAGGCATCGATGATGACACCGGTGAAGATCGCCGAGAGGCCGGAATTGGCGTCACCCGCCGAGACCGTGATCATATTGCGCGGCACCAAATTATAGATCATGCCGAGCGTCGATAATTGTTTCATCTGGCTCGTCGTCATGCCGTAGACGACGATATGGGCTTCGCTAGCCGCCAATCCTCCAGAATTACGTACTTTCACCGACATTCGCAGGCCGGAAAGAGTCAGCGTATTGCTGTTCGTCCCGGCAAAGGTGGTTGGCTGATTCGCTTGCGGCGTCCCCGGCGTCTGTGACGCCAGAGTGATCGTCACCTGTATCTGCCGCTGAACGAATGCCATTTAACCCTCGTCTTCGGTGAGCAGCCCGATCGGTACGCCGGGCAGATTCGGAACGTCCGGCATCAGGTCAGCGAATAGTTCATCGGCGTCGCCAATGATTGCCGTTTGATCGCCGCGTCGATCTCCTTGGCGATGCCGGTGGCGTCCTTGGCGTTCGGCGCGTTGACGTTGATCTCGGCGATGTGTGTCGTCGATGTTACGTTGTGCTCGACCATGCTGCTCTGGCTGTTATCGATGCTGCCCGCCATCGCGGCGGCACTGAGCGAATAACCGCTATTCTGCAATTCAGCCAGCGACGGCAGACCCTGCATCCATGACGGCATCAATAATTCCGACAACGATTTACCGCTCTTCGGTGTTTGTGGTGATGGCGGCAATCCCCGCGACCACGACGGCAACGGTACATCGATCGGCGTCGTCTGCGCGTTCAGTGCGCGCATGAACTTGGCGACATAATCTACAGCCGAAGTACCGAGAATATCCCTGACATTGCCGGCTTGCGCCAATGGCTTGCCGGTGAACCATGCCGACGCCGCATCCTTCGGATTGCCATATCGACTGAGATATTGACCGAACTTGCTGGCAAAGACGGCCTCCTGCGCCTCCGGCGACGCCAGGAACTGCTCGGGCGTCAATGCCGTTCCGATGGCCTCTTTGGTCCAGGTGGGAATGTTCGCGCCCATCACCTGATATTTTCCGTAGGCGCGATCACCGCTCGACGTAATCAGACCTAATTTTTGATAATCGCCGCCACTCTCGACGGTGGCGATCGCCCGCGCATAGGGTCGCATCGCCAATTCCATTCCGAGTGCCGTGCGTGCGTAACTTTTCTGCTCGGCCGGCGTCGCCCCCGGATGCAACAACCCGGAAGCTTTCCAGGCGCCATAACCGGCAACGCCGGCGCCAACCATGGCACCAGGCACGCCGCCGATGAAAAAACCACCGGCCGCACCTCCAGCGGCTGCCCCCGCCGTCTCCGTCACGCGCCTCCACAGATCCTTTTGGTCTTGTGCTTCCGCGGTGGATTTCGGCGTACCGCCGAGCCTCTTCAGCAAATCGGTGATCTTATCGATGAGGGCAAGCAACGTCGGACCATACGAGAGCAGGAACGTGCGGCCGAGATTGGTAATGCCGCGATCAAGCTCCGCCAATTGCTTCTGATATTCTTGCGCCGCCTTGGCGCTTTCCTTGGTCGTCCCCTGCAGCTCATATTGCTCATGCAGGAGATTTTTCAACGCATCGCCACCCAGCAATATGGCGTTGATCGCCTCGTCGGTCATGCCGGGAATCATCGACAGGAACGCCGTGGCCCGTGCCGGGTCCCAGCCCTGCGTATGACGCTGCAGTTCGAGTAATAATTGCCCGGATGTCTTCAGGTGTCCATTGGCATTGAACATGCCGATGCCGAGCCGATTGAGGAACGGCACCATCGTCGATAGGCGGGGGTTGATGAGAAACCGATTCATCTCCTGGGTGATACCGGCAAGCGCCGCCGCCATGCCGTGGCCAGTGCCCCCCATGGCCCTGCCGACACCCTCCCACGCCGAGATACTCTCGACCGACATGTCGATGCGCTTCGACAGCCGGCCGGTCGCCGCGTCGAGATCGGTGACATAAGTGATGAATTCCTTGATACCGCGTCCGCCGAGGAACACCGCCAGCAATCCCAGTGCTTCACGCTTGGCCGACACGAAGACGCTCGATATCTTCTCGCCCTGGGCCTCGATAGCATTGGCGGTCTCGACGGCGCCCTCCCGCGTGCGCTTGAATGCTTCGAGCGCGTCTTTTTGCGCTTGAGTGAACTTGCTTGGATCGAGACCGAGCTCGACCACCAACGCATCGATGACGGTCGGCACTATCGTTTCCTCTCTCGCG
>JASHRH010000331.1 GCA_030037475.1 Acidobacteriaceae bacterium | reverse complement strand
CGCTCATCCTCTTCGAGCGGCCAATCGCTGCCTGGCTTCATTTGTCCAGCCCCATCCTGATCCTTCTCATCGCCATCGGAGCGGGTTTCTATGTCCCCCTCGGAACTCGCCGCGGCTTCATCCAGGGCTTGTATGGATTTCGGCGGCTGGCCGGCAATCTCGTGCTCGAAGCAGCGATGCGCCTGGGCGGATCCTGGATCATGGTGCTGCTGGGCACGGGCGTCACAGGAGTCATTGCGGCCAACGCCGTCGCCTCCGTGATTGCCTGGGCGACGATTGCCCCCCATCGTTCCGGCGTGGCGACCAGCCCGCTGCCCCTTCGGCAAGTGCTTCCGGAAATGTCCCAGGCTCTGGTGTTCTTCTCCGGCCAGATGCTGATTAACAACTCCGACATGGTGTTGGTGAAGCACTTCTTTGTGCCCGTGGTGGCCGGCCTGTACGCCGCTGTGGCGCTCATCGGCCGCGTGATCTATACATTCTCCTCGGCCGTCATCAACAGCATGTTCCCCATCTCCGCCGGTGCGCGCAATGAAGACAGAAAAAGCTTCTCCCTGATTGCGACATCTCTCCTGCTGGTCTTCGGGTGCGGCGCCGTGATGACCCTGGGCCTGCTGATCGTGCCCGCCCGCGTCTGGACCATCTTCTTTGGCGCCGGATTTCAGTTGCCCGGCCACCACGGCCTGTCATACCTGCTTGCCCTTAAGGGCATCGCCTGCATCGTTTATTCGCTCAGCGTCGTGATCATCAGCTATGAGATGTCGTACAGAATCGCGAATACCAGCTGGGTTCAGCTGGCATTCAGCGGAGCGGTGATTGCCGGCATCTGCCGCTACCATTCCTCTCTGGAGGAGGTCGTCCTGGTACAGTTGGTGCTGATGATCGTGCTGCTGCTGGCAGCAGGCATTCCCTTTCTGCGCGACGCGGTGCGCCATGCGGAAGAACCGGATCCCGGCAATGCGCCTTCCCTGCCGGTCGTTCGCCGCTCGTCGGAAGCAGAGGCGATTGCGGAGTTCCTCAGGTCCGACTTCGATCACATTGCCTACGGCGACTATCGCACCAGCCTGCGCACGATGGTTTTCGCGCCAGACCTTGCAAATCCCGCTGAGAACGCTCAGCGGCGGGCATTGCTCTTTCTGCGCCATCTGGCGCTCTGGAAGGAATTGCCCTACGGCACGATGTGGTATGAGGTCGTGGTGGGAGGGGCAGACCTTGCCAGGATTCGGGCCTTCCCACGCGCTCAGTGGCGCAGGATAGGCGCTGACAGCTTACGCGTTCCCGAGATCGTCGCGCGCATCCGGGAGCGCCTGCAAAAAAATCCGGACGATCCATTGGCGGCAAAAATCGGCTCTCTGAGTCAGGCCATCGAGAAAGGCGAGCTCCCGGCCCCGACCGTCGTGATGATCGGACGGAGCGACGCCGGACCACTGACGGTCATCGACGGCAATCACCGTCTCATTGCGACCGCTCTGGCCGGTCGGCTCGATCGGCTTCGCTTCCTGTGCGGACTTTCCCCGAGAATGGTTCAGTGCTGCTGGTATCGGACGAATTCGACGACGCTGGCCCGATATGCTGTCAGTCTGCTCCGGCATTCCATCTACGATCCCGAAGCCGAGCTGATCTGCTGTCGCCTGGATTCCGCTACGCTGCTGGGCGAAGCGGTGTCGATTCCCGCCGTGCAGGAGCTGGCCACCGGCGATGGAGCCACCGGCACGCATGACTGGATCACCGGATTGTCTTCGAAGCTCCCCTGATCCGGCTTCCAGGAAGAAAATCCGCCATACCCCGCGGATCCTGCGATCCGACCAGCGGGATATGGCGAAGAAGGCCAGCCTTGTCTACCAGCGATAGACCGTGAGTTTATCCAGATAGATGGTGTTCGACCCCGACCCCAGCCCATCCACCTGGAAATTTGTTACCAGCGAAGGCGCCCACCCCAGCGCGAAGGCGGAGTAAACCGTCGCGTTGATTCCCTGTGCCACGCCGTCCAGCCACACGGTGTGATAGGTCACATCGCCCGAGCTGTTCCGGGAATAGCTGATCTGGACGTGATGCCAGGCGTTCCGGCTCCAGTTCCGGACGTTGCAGGGCGCCGAAGAACGCACCCATGTGTCGTCGTACTTGGAGGCACTGCCTGCATTCTTCGTGAAGTCCCACACGCTGTTGTAGCCGTCGCACTGGAATCCGTATATTACCGTCTGCCCGTTCGGCATCACCTGATTCATATCCAGCTCCAGGTTGGCCACATTGCCGGCAGAGCTGTTCAGATACACCCAGGCGTCATACACGAAATTTTCAGAGCCGGTGTCGTCGCCGAAGGAAACATAGTAGCGCTCCCCGCCTCCGTTGGAATAGCTGGTCGCGAATTTGCGGGAATCGCCGCTGATGGTCGGCGTGCCGACCAGCCCCATGCTGCCGCTGGCGCTGCCGCTGGTTCCCCCGTCGGAAGCTTCCTTCCACGAACCCAGCGTCTGAATGCTGCTGACGCTGACCGCGTTCGACGGTATGCTGGGTCCGCTGCTGCCCGATGACGACGATCCGCTTACCGTAATAGCGACATTCGCCACGCAGCCGGCGCCTTTATCGCCCCAGGACTTGACGTGCAGCGTATGCGCGCCGCTGGATGCCGAGGCTGATGTGTCCAGCGATGTTCCGCTGATCGTGCCCGCGTCCGCGCCATTATCGAAGGAGTAGGCCATCGCGCTCACCGGCTGGCCCGAGCAGCTGCCTGCGGTTGCTGCGACTGTGAATGGCGAGGAAACGGTGGCGCCGTTTCCAGGGCTGCTGACGCTGATCCCCTCCGCAGAAACGCTCGAATCCGCGGATGCTGACGTCGAATCCGAACCGGTGACGTCGATGGCGACATCAGTCACGCAGGAAGCGCCCTTGTCGCCCCAGGCTTTTACATGCAGAGTGTGGTCTCCCGTTGGCGCCGAAACACTGGCGTCGATTGAGGTGCTGTCCACGATGGTGGTATTGGAGCTGTTGTCCAGTGAGTAGCCCATCGCGCTCACTGGCTGACTGGAGCAGGTGGAGGCATCCGCGCTGAGAGTGAAGGGCGATGATACCGCGCCAGCGCCGGGACTGCTGACGGTAGGATTGGCAAATGCGGGAAGAGCGAGTGCGAAGAGCACAGGGAGGAGCAAAGTACGAGATCTGTTCATCCGTTCATTCCTGATCGAGTTTCTGCCCCAGCTGCAGGGCATGGGTTCGCGTGGACTCCCAGGACGCGCGTCGGGAATCATCGAGCAATTGCATGTTTTGGGTGGTCTGAGCTTAGGACAACTTGCGCCTGAAGTAGATCTCGACAACCTCGTAATGCACGATCCGGCGGCATGGGCCCAGCTCAGGCCGCGCAGATTCAGGCCCGACTGCGGGAAACGAGATGGAGGACCGTCTTGCTTCCATGGCCTGGGGGGCCCAGGAGTTGCCCTGCATCGTGTCTCGCGCCCACAGCCTTTCAGGCAGAAACACTCAGTGATGAATTGCTAAACGGATGATACTGATTTATCGCGTGGAGGCAACCTTTTTTTGAGGGAATAAAGGAAAATTTCAAAGCCCAGGCATCTTTTTACGAATTCGTGCAAATAGTGCAGGACGAGCGGGCAAATTGTCCCCGCTCGTCCACGAAAATTACACGTTCCTGCCCGAATTGCGGCCTATTGAGGCGAGCAGCACAGGTCGCTAAGCCCCTTCTATTCTTAGTTTTCCACAGACCTCTGTACGAGAAGCTGCCCGCGCCTGATGGAAGCCGACCTGGAAAAGATGTCACCACCTTCAGACGCCCAGAGATAACGTTCTCGCGTGGCGTCGGCAGCGGAGCGTGCCCTGCGGCTTGGGTTTCCCTGTAAGTCGCTGATATGATTACTATTCTATTAATGGATTCAAAAAACAGGCGCGACTTTCTCAAGCTTTGTCTGGCGTCGGCGCCGGCACTGGTTTTTTCCCGTCGCGCAGCTGGCATCACCGAACCTGCCGCTCTCGCCGGACAAACTGTCAGCACCGTCCCGGCAATCAGCCGATTCATCGATCCGCTGCCTCTGCCGCGCCGCCTGAAGCCCCACGGAAAGCGCCGTGGCACGTCCTTCTATCGCGTGCGCATGGTCGAATTCGAGAAGCGGCTGCACTCGCAGCTTCCGTTGACCCGGTTGTGGGGCTACGAGGGCGAATATCCGGGGCCTGTGTTCGAAGTCCGGTGCGGTGCACCGATCGATGTGGAGTGGATCAATCACCTTCCTTCGCATCACCTTTTCCCGATCGACCAGCGCCTGCACGCGTGCGCGCCGCCCACGCCCGCTGTTCGCGTTGTGCCTCACTTGCACGGTGCTCGAACCGATTCCCGCAGCGACGGGCTCCCGGAGAACTGGTTTGCGCCCAGCCATTCAGTCGTCTACCACTACCCAAATCAGCAGAATGCCGCCACGCTCTGGTATCACGACCACGCCGGTGGCATCGAGCGGCTGAATCTTTACGCTGGACTCGCAGGCTTTTATTTTCTGCGTGATGAGCATGAACTCGGCATGAATTTGCCTTCGGACGATTATGAGATCCCGCTCATGCTGCAGGACCGCAGCGTAGATGTCAGCGGCCATCTCGTCTATCAGCCCACGTTTGATGACGGAACTCCGTCGCCGTCCGGCGCGTGGGGTCCTCAGTTCTTCGGCGAGCTACCGGTCGTGAACGGGGCCATCTATCCGTTTCTCGAGGTCGAGCCGCGGCGCTACCGGCTGCGCGTTCTGAACGCGGCTAATGGGCGCTTCTTCAACCTCTTTATGAATCTCGCAAAAACGCCAACGGACATTCCTTCGCTTGTGACGTTTCATCAGATCGGCAGCGATGGCGGCTTGCTGGCGGCTCCGGTGCCGCTACAGCACCTTCTGCTTGGCCCCGCTGAGCGCGCCGATCTGGTCGTAGATTTCACGGGTCTTGAGGGCCGGACTGTGACGCTGTCCAACAACGCGAGGAGTCCCTATCCCGGCTGGAGCACGCCTCAGGGGCTGTATGCACCATTGCTGGAACTCATGCAGTTCCGCGTGACCCGCCCGCTTTCTCCTGGAGCCAGGTCCTTCAGCATGCCTCCACCGATCCTGGTGCCTCGGCTCGACCCCGCGCAGGCGGTGCGAACGCGCGATTTCGTCCTCACCGACAACATGGACAGCAAGGGCAGGTCGCTCGGAATGCTGATCGACGGCAAGATGTACGACGCGCCCACGACTGAATTTCCGGTACTGGGATCCGTGGAGAAGTGGCGCTTCATCAACACCACGGAAGATGCTCACCCCATGCACCTGCACCTCGTACAGTTCCAGATCCTGGAGCGCGAGGGTTACGACTATGCATTATGGTTGCTGCATGGCCGCCTCCGGTTGAACGGCCAACCTCGTCCGCCGGCTCCCAATGAGGCTGGCTGGAAGGATACGGCGATCCTCAACCCAGGCGAGGTGCTGACCATCCTCGTTCCCTTCCTGGGATTCACCGGCAAGTATGTCTACCATTGCCACATCGCCGAGCACGCCGACAATGACATGATGCGTCCCTTTGTGGTCGTGGCTCCCAGGACGGCCGGGGAACATCCGTCCAGATCGGAACCATCGTCTTCCTGAACCGCCCGGCTTTACTGGCCGTAATTCTGGGCGTTGCACGAAGAAGGGGCCGGGGCTACTGGTGTCGGCGGTGCGGGAGGGGTCGCCCACGGCGGACTGGAGAAATCGAAGAAGTCCAGCAGGTTGGGCTGCGCGGCGTCGCGCTTCGTCAGGTTGGCGTTCGGACCGATGAAGCGGCTCTCCACAAACTTGATCACCGCTGTGTGGTCCATCGGGTTATGCCCGACATAATGGGCGACGGTGAAGGGCGAAATGATCAGGTTGGGAACGCGGAAGCCCAATTGTGCGGCGAATCCCTGTTGGGCCGCCGCGTCGGTGCTCTGCGTTCCCGGATCGCCCGACTCCAGATCGCAGTATCCTCCGCCCGGCATTTTCTGCGGCGTGCCGTTGGGCGGCAGGCATGGGTTGTACGAGTCCGGATTCACCGCGATGGTGGAGATATCCGGAATGTTCGCGACCGGCGTGCTGCCCACCGTGGCATCGGTGTAGTCGTTCGAGTGTCCCGGCACCGGCGGCACATGGTCGTACGGACCGCCGCCCTCGTCATAGGCGAGGAAGAACACAGAGCTGCCCCACTCCGGGCTGCCCATCAGGGCGTTGATGATGCTGGCCACCTGCTGTTGGCCGGCCAGAATGTCTCCCTGATAACCGGGGTGTTCGTCATCGTGGCTGAATCCTGGCTCGATATAAGCAAAGCTGGGCAGCGTGTTGTTCTTCAGATCCGCAAAGTAGCCGTAAGTCGGATCGCTGATCGGGGCAATGTGCGTCGGATCGATGCAGAATGAATTGCTGCTGTCGCCGACCACACTGGACGGCTGAGTCGGCGGCGTGCAGGCTACGCCGGATTTATTCGAATACACGTACTTGACCGAATAGGTAAAGTCTTCGAACTCCGATGCCGGGAAGTTGCCGTTCGCCCCGCCGCTGCACTCATCGTCCGCGACGCAGTCTCCCTCAGTCACGGTGTAATAGATTTTCCAGGAGACGCCGGCCTTGTCCAGTTCCTCGAAGATGGTGTTCATGTCCAGCTGCCCCAGATGGTCGTCGCTGCCGGGATCGCGGGTCAGTCCCTGTGTGGTTCCACCGGAAAGCGTCGCGATGCGATTATCGACCGTCTTGCTGGAGACCGGCGAGAACCACCGGTCGGACACCGCGAACTGGCTCGCCATGTAGTAGTAGTAGTTCAGGAATCCCTGATCGTAGTACCCCATGGCCCGCTCGCCGGTCGTATCCGTATAGCCGTTCGTGCCGCCCGAACAGCTCTCCGAAGCCGCGCAGCTCTTGGCGAATCCCTCCGCATTGTGTACGAACCCGTCCATGTTGATCGCGCGCGTCGTGCTGAAGTCGTAGCGGTTCACGTCGCCGTAGCTCTCCAGCCACGCCGAAGACATATCGTCGATGCAGGTGCTGGTGAACTTAAACAGCTTGAAGCTGGTGCCTTCGTCGTCTTCGTTGCTGATCGTGTTCAGCTTGTCGTCGATGCCGTCAACCAGGTAGGTCTGGCCGTTGGCGCCCGTATCGAAGCCATTTTGCTGCTTGTACGGGTTCAGCATCCCGAAGTAAGTGTCGAAGCTCCGATTCTCCTGCATCATGAAAATCACGTGACTGATGGAGTTGATGGTGCCGGATGCCACAACGTCCACCGTCGTTTGGGCCGTCACGCTGCCTCCCGATCCTGTGGCCGTCGCGGTGTACGTGGTGGTGGTGGTGGGAGTCACGGTTTGCGTGCCCCCGGTATTCGCCAGCGTGTAGCTGGAGCCATCGGATCCGCTCACCGTGACCGACGTGGCGTTGGTCGCTGTCACCGTCAGCGTCGCGGAGTTTCCCGATGCGACGGATGTGGGGCTCGCTGCGATGGTCACGGCCGGTGGTCCCACTTGAGTCACGGTGACCGTGACGTTGGCCGTGACCTGCTGGCCTGCCGTCCCTCCAGGCCCTGCGGCTGTAGCCACATATGTGGTCGTGGCAGTGGGGGTCACCGTCTGCGTGCCTCCGGCATTCGACAGCGTGTAGCTGGAGCCATCGGACCCAGCAATGGTCACTGACGTCGCATTGGTCGCCGTCACGGTCAACGTCGAAGAGCTTCCCTGGTTGACTGTCATAGGACTGGCGGAAATCGTCACGGTGGGAGCCGCAACCGCCTGAACCGTCACCGTCGCCGTGGCGGTTACGGAACCGCTGGATCCCGTCGCTGTCGCCGTATACGTCGTGGTCGAAGAAGGCGATACGCTCTGGCTCCCTCCGACTCCTGGAAGCGTGTAACTGCTGCCGTCCGACCCCGTAATCGTCACCTTCGTCGCATTGGCCGCCGTCACTGTCAGCGTCGCGGATGTGCCGGGTTGAATCGAAGACGGGTCCGCAGTCAGGCGGACAGTGGTCGCCGAGTTTCCCGATCCGCTCAGCCAGCCGCACCCGGACAGCGGCATGAGACAGCAGGCGCTGAGAACGAAGGCTGCAACCGGCAGAATACGAGTGGAAAGCTTGCGCGTGAGCAGTGTCACCAAGGTGTTTTTCCTTCCAGCGGCCGGGAAAAACCCGGGCAGACTATGTGCCCCGATTAGACGAGCCGCTCAACTTCCGAGGTTGTCTTTGCGGCCGAAGCCGCTAACCGGCGTCTGCGTATTCATCGTCATCCGAAAGGGTTGCGCGCGAAGCGCGCAGCGGCATCGTTTCTGTTGCCGGGTGAAGCGCCGCTTCGATCGCCATGGGCTCCGCCCGATCGGGATGTATTTCTGGCATGTGAATGAGCGAAGCAGCGGCTCTTAGTCGCTGCAATCGGAGCCGGTCTCCCGTCCTGAGGCTTCCCTCTGAGATCGCACGCTTATACTGATGCAGTTCGAACCAGCGAAGATAATTGCGCACCACCGTGGCCATCGTCATCTGGATGCCCGCCTGGTAATTGTGCAGCGACATCTGCCTCTGCAGCTCCGGCGATTCCAGAATGGCAATCAGCTTCTCGGCCAGATCCGCGGCATCGCCCGTGTTGTAATAGCTGATGCTCATCTCGTCATCCGTGGCCATGCAGCGGAAGTCAGGAATGTCGGCGCACACGATCGGCAGTCCGAATTCGCATGCCTGATGCGCCGGCCCGCTTGACCCTGTCGACGAATCGTACGGCATCACCAGCACCGAACTGGTGCGGAACATCTCCGGAAGATCCTTGTCCTGCACGTAACCGAGAAACTCAATAGGCAGGTGCCTGGGCTGAGCCGCGCGCACGGATTCCCAGTACCCGGGGCGCGTATGGTGATTGCCGCCTGCCACGATCAGCCGTGCGTTGGGCACCTTCTTCAGCACCAGCGGAAATGACTCCATCAGCGTCTCCAGCCGCTTGTACGTGCCCCAGTGCCCGAAGGCCAGAATGCGCAGATCGGGATTGCCGCGCTGGGTGAAGTCCGGCGGGCTGCACACGGTGGCAAACGTTCCGTGGGTGCCGACCATCACGTTCTGCGCCGCGTATTTCTTCACCAGCGTGCGCCGGTACGCGGAGAGCAGCACCGAAACCGAATGCGCCTGCAACAGCGCCCGGGTCGCCACATTGGTTCCCAGCCGGTACAGCTTCTCCCGCTTCAACCCGGCATCGCCGAAGTCTACGTGCTCGATGATGTGGTGCAGCGTGATGTGGGTATAAAAGCCGGCGGCGCGGGTGAGCGCGGGGGCGGACAAGCCGGCGAATGCGGCGAATGGGCTCTCCGGACCGGCGAAGCTGGAAAACACCAGATTGAACCACACCACGTCCGGTTGCAGTCGGCGAATCGTATTGAGCAGACGCGCCGGCGTCGCCACGCTGCCGAATTTCCAGCATCGGATCACGTTGAATTCCGGGAGTTCCCGAGGCGGCTCGTCTCCTGCACCTGCATCCCCGGCAAAGTCATAACGCGTCAGCTCATCGGCCAGGATGGTCAGATCGACGTCCGGATACCGCTGAATCTCGCGCGCGATGTGCCAGGAATATTCGTTGAGCTGCCGCCGGCTGGGCGGGAATGCCGCCACTAAGCAAATTTTCATTGGGCCCGCCTCAAAACAGGTTGATGCTTACGTAGGGTCGAAATTCCTGGTTCCTGCCGCCAGTAAAGTTGGGAAACGTCTCTTCCTGCACGCCGGCCGAAAAGCGTATGGGGTATTTCAGGTGGACCGTCCCTGTGTCTTCGTTAAAGCTCCGGCCAAAAGGGCGTACATAAGACAGCGATATCCCGTTTTGCGTCATGTCGTAGAGGTGGAAGCTGCGCGTATTTTCGTATGCGGTCGAAAACTGGATGTCCCAGTTTTTCGCCGGTGAATAATAAACCGTTCCGGCGGGCCGCAGCGCCTGGGCAATCCCCGAGTGCACTACGAAAATCCCCGGGGAGATCACGTAAGGCACCACGCGCCACGAGCGCAGGTCCTCCGCGATCCCCTCGATATTCAGATGCGGGGAAAACCGGTGTGTGAGTCCTGCGTAGGAAGAGGTGTAGTAGTTTTCTGTGTTTCCCAGCGAAGTGGAGGTGAACAACTGGTCGTTGGAGCCCCAGCCGGTCACCAGAGCGGTCTTCGACCAGGGGGCGCCCACACGGAAATCTATGTTGCCGGCCAGCGTCGACTCGTGCAGCGGAATCTCCGTGAATGAGCCGAAGTCGTGGATCACGTAGGCATTCACCGACAGTGCATCGAAAAACGAGCCAGTGCTCATGTAGACAAACAGGCGCCCGAGGTTCTGGCTCATATCCCGCGGTGAAAGCGTGTCGCGGCGGATCGTGCCCTGGAACCCTGCGTTCAGGGTGACCATGGTGGATCCCACGCGAAGATTAGGCGCCGCGCTGTAGTTGAAGTTGTAATCGTAGGTGTTCCGCCTGACGATGCCGATAGCCGGCACCGAAATCACACCCCGCGCGTTGCGGATCTGGAAGAAACCGCCGGTGGTCGGCAAGTGATTCAGGTGCAGATGAAACGCATCGGTCCACTCTGTCTCAATCGAGTAGCGCGGCAATGGCAGCCCCGCGGTGTTCACGGTGTTGCCGTAGATGGGCGGAGGATTTCCGAAGGTCCTGGAATCCAGCACGTAGACCGTGCTGTCCTCGTAGATAGGATCCTGCAGCAGGTTTGACAGCACACTCACGTCGCGGTTGATGCGATACCCTTCGTTGGCTCCTGCCTGCATCAGGTCCTGTTCGGCGGTTTGATCTTCCCCGGCGGCGCTGGCCGCGCGCGCAAACTCGGAAAGCGCCGCAGTTCCCTGGTGCTCCTGCTGATACACGTTGGCCTGTGCCAGCAGATACGAATAATCCGATTTGGCCGCATCTGCCTGGCTCACGGCTGCCAGTTCCCCGGCGGCGCGCGATGTCTCGCCCAGCGCCAGATAGCTGTTGGCCAGATCCACGCGCACGTCGATGTCGGAAGCCCCTGCCGCCAGTGCGCGTTCCAGATACGTCTGCGAAAGCCGGTACTCGTGCATTTCCTGTAGAATGCCCGCGGCCTGCATGTACTGTTCCCCGGTGGGCGGTTCGGTCACGCCCGCTTCCGCTTCCATCTGCGCCAGCGCGATCTGCCGCTCCGCCTGTGTTTTGTGTCCCTGCTGCGCCATTAGCTGCGCAATCGCCAGCCGCACGCTCACGCGATTGCTGTCGGGCGCGACCAGGGCTCGCGCGAACCGCTGCATGGCGGCTTTGTTGTCGCCCAGGGTGCTGAGCGCTTCACCCGTGTCCACGTAGATGTCGCTCGGAACCCACGTTGCGCCCTCGACGGGCGGATGATCGGCCAGCTTCTCAGCCATCTCGATGTTCTGAATCGCCCGTCCGCGATCCTGCAGCCCCGCGTACGCGCGGGCCAGCAGCGCGTAGACCTGAGCGTTATTCGGCAGGTACTTCCCTGCTGTCCCCAGCTCGGCGATCGCCCGGTGATACCGCCGCTGCGAAAAATAGACGTTGCCCAGATCCATGTACAGCGTGCCGTCATCCGGCGAAAACCGCAGCGCCGCATGGTACTCGACAATCGCGTTGGACAGCATCCCTTCGCGCCCGAACGCTGTGGCACGGATGACATGGATCGCTTCCGAATCGCCGAGATACGCCTGAGCCAGCCTGGACTGTTTCAACGCGCCGACGGAGTCGTTCAACGCCAGATCGGAGTACGCGAGCCCGAGATGCGCCTGCCCGTCCTTCGGCTCCAGATGGATCGCCTCCGTGAAATCCTTCGCCGCCGGTGCGGGCTTGCGCAGGTCATTCAGAACAAAGCCGCGGTTGACATACGCGGTTTCCACTGTCGGCCCGCGCTGGATCGCCTCCGTGAACGCCTGCACCGCCTGCTTCTGCTCGCCTTTTTCCTTGTAGACGTAGCCCGCCAGCAGCGGAATGTCAGGCTCGTTGGGAAGAATGCTGTCATATTTCTTCGTCAGAGCCAGCAGCTTGTCATATTCCTGCAGGTTCAGCAGGTCATAGCCCAGATAGACCACCACGTCCCGATTCCGCGGCAGCGCCTGAATTGCCTTCTCCCCATTCGCTGCCGACTCGCGATAATTCCCCTGAAACCGGAAATACCGCTCCTTCTGCGCCAGAATCTGCGGGTTTGCGACCATCTCCGGTGTGACGCGATTCAGCCAGCTCCCCGCCAGAGGAAAGTCATGCTCTTCGATCGCCGCATTCATCGCGTCGGCCACGATCAGAGCGTTCTTCGGCGCCCGCCTGTAAGCCTTCTCGTAGTACGTTTCCGCCTTCTTGTAGCGCCTCTGGTCCGTGTACAAATCGCCTAACGCGATATAGGGAACGTAGAGGTCCGGATAATCGCTGGCCAGCCGATTGAAATACTTCTCTGCGTCGTGATCGTTCCCTTCTGTCCGCGCGGCGTAGCCCAGCGACGTCAGAGCCAGGCGACTGCGCGGATCGATGCCGAGAACCTTCCGGTAGACGACAATGGCATCCTGCGTGCGCCCCAGCTTCATCAGCACGTCGCCATCGATCTGGAGGCTGTTGGGATCGTTCGGCGTCAGCGCCAGCGATACCTTCATGTCATTCAGTGCGGGTTGTAGCTGGCCCGCATTCATCTCGATCTGCGCCCGCAGCCGCAGAAAGCCGGGCCGCTCGCTCACCGCCACTTGCACACCGTTGATCTGCGTCTGCGCGATTTGCAGTTGCTGCTGAGCCAGATCGTCCTGGCCCTGCTGGCGATACAGCGACTGCAAATCCATGTGCAGCTGAATGCCGTACAACGGGCCTTCCGCCGGCGACGGCGGCAGATTCGCAATTGCCTGCTGGTATTCCTTCACCGCCTGGTTGTCGTGGTCCTGCAGCTCCGCGATCTCGGCGCGGATCTGGTGCAGGCGATAGTAGCCGGGGTTGATCTGGGCCGCCCGCATCAGAAAGGGATTCGCGCGATCCGGCGTTTCCGCCGTCACCTCCGCCTGCGCCGCGGAGAGCTGCATCCCGAGGTCCCGCGGCTCGGCATGAGCTGCCTGCACGTACATCCGCGCCGCATCCTGCGCTTGTCCATCCAGCTGATAGGTGTACCCCAGTTCGCCCATCACGTCCGGGTTCGGATTGCGAATGGCCTTCAGTTCGTCGATGGCTTTCGCATAGTCGCCGGTCTCGCGATAGTAGCCGGCCAGCGAACGCTCCACGTCGGGGTTGTTCGGCGCGCGCTTCTGCGCCATATGCAGATACTGGCTGGCCTTGTCCATCTGCTTTTGGCGCTCGTAGCAGATGGCCAGCAGCAGCTCGGAGCGGGCATTGGGCTGCACCTGTTCCGCGCGTCCCAGCCAGGTGATCGCGTTCGGGTAATCGGCCGACTGTACATAGAGGTTGCCGAGAACCAGCAGATCGTCGAGTTGCCGCGGGTCGGTGGCCAGCACCTGCTTCAGCAGCTTCTCGGCGTCGGCCACGCGCCCCATACTGCTGTACGTCTGCGCCAGCCCGGACATCCCTTGTTCCGACGAAGGCGCCAGCTTTAATCCGTGCTGAAACGCGCTCGCCGAAAGGTTGTAGCGCCGGTCCAGCCGCGCCGCGTAGCCCAGCAGGAACCACAGTTGCGGAACATTGGGAGCCGAGTGCGCGGCCCGCTGCGCGTAATCCACGGCTGTTCCGTAGTCCCCGCGCTTCAGAGCCAGTTCCGCTGCCCGCCCCAGCCGCGCGTTCTGGATGCTTGTTCCCCAGCCCAGTTGCTGCGGCGCCTGGCCGGTTTCGGGTTTCACCTGGCCGCCGGCGCCCACCTGATAGGTCTGCGGATGCGCAGGGCAGGTGAAAAAAAACAACGCCACTGCGCCTGCGAAATGGAGGCACTTATTTCTGGAAATCAAACAGGTCACCAACGTGCAGTCGCAACTTACGCCTTTGATTCCAGGAAATCTCCCAGCGTTGGCTGCGCAGCCGTTCATGACGGCCTTTTCCGCTGCGCTTTCGCAGAAAAAAGGCAACCGGCTCCTGCGTTTTCCGAATCCAAATCGTTTTTCACGAGGGTGCCTTGGAAAGAACCGCTCCGTCCGCTCTTTCTTCAAAAGCGATACCGCTCGGCTTCATCCTTCTCGTCGCGGTAGTCGTTCATGCTCCGCTGCTTCTGATGAAGCTGCCGCTGAAGTCCTACGACACGAACCAGCAGCTCTTTTTCGCCTACCATTACCTGCACGACTGGTGGAATCCCTGGAACGTCAAGTGGTTTACCGGGTTTTCCCAGACCACCTATCCGCCGCTCCCGCAGCAATGGACGGCGATCCTCGCGCACATCGTCGGCCTCCAGTACGCCTACATGCTCGTGCAGTTCGTTGCGATTCTGCTGCTCGCCGTGGGCATGTACCGCTTCGCCGCAATCTGGGTGAATGAGCGCGCCGCCTCCTTCGCCTCTCTGGCTGTCGTCCTGCTCGGCTCAGAGAGTTTCCTGATCTACAACGCCGGCCAGCTCGCCACCACCTGGGAAGCTGCCCTCTACGTGCTGGCTCTGCCCTACCTCTATGAATGGCTCCGTTACGGCGGCTGGCGCCCCTTCGTCAAAGCGGTGGTGCTCTTCGCTGCCACCTGCTCGGCCCACGACGTCATCATCATCTTCGGCACCGCGTTCTTCACCTTTCCGCTCATCGCGCTCGCCATCATGGAGCGCGAGCAAGGCGAAGAGAAAACCACCGGAGGCGCGGTCGTCGCGCGTGCCGTTGCCGTGGCGATCATTGCAGCTGCTGCTATCGCCATCGTGTTGCTGCCCTACTGGATCGACCTCTTCCGCTACCCTGTCACGCAGACACCCATCCCTCATGCCAGCCGAGCGAATTACCTGCTCACGCCGTTTTGGGGAACCAATTACTTCCTCATTCCCTGGGGGGCTCTCATGTTGGCCTTGCCCTTCATCGTTTGGCGCGGCGCTCACGTTCGCCGTCTCGTCCCGCTGATGCTGGGCTTCTGGGCTTGCTTCCTCGTCGGCCTTGGTGGAACCACCCCCGTTGCTCTCTGGCTCCTGCACCGCGCCTTCTACGTGCTCACCTTTGAGCGTGTGGCTTACTGGGCCGAGCTACTCTCATTGCCCATCCTCGGCCTGCTCTGCTCCGAGCTGGTCGCCCGATTCCGCATGAAGGCTGTCGTGCCCCTCGTGGTGCTCGCCGCCATCACCTGCGGTCTTCCCATCGCCTGGGCTAATTACCAGCCCACGAACAGCATCAATCTCGACGTCGGGCCTGTCGCCGAGTGGCTCAACCGCGGCGGCCACGACAACTACCGCTATTTCACGCTCGGATTCGGCAACAATATTTCCCGCCTCTCGATCGAGACCAATGCCAACACCGTGGATGGCGAGTGGTATAGTGATCGCCGCCTCCCCGAGCTCATGAAATACGGCGGTGGCTCTCTCGACAACTCCAAATATTTCGTCCCCGGCGGTCTCGATGCTCTGCGCGCGATACTCCATCACGCCGACCGCTACGGACTCAAATGGGTTTTCGTCCACGATCCCTGGTACGACCCGCTGCTCCACTTCGCAGGCTGGCGCCAGGTCGATCAGCTCGAGTACGGCGCAATCCAGGTCTGGAGCAAGGAAGCCGTCCCGCCGGCGCATCCCATGGTTTTCGGCGTCAAACCTCCAGCCTGGCAGGGAATCATGTGGGGGATCCTGCCCGTCGGCAGTAGCATCCTCGCGTTTCTCCTCGTCTTTATTCCGGATAAGCGGCGGCAAATCGGCGCCAGCGAGGATGTAGGCGCGACAGACGAAACAATCGTGCCCGAAAGGATGGCTTCGTGATGAGGGGAGCGGTTCTCGCCATCGGTATCGGTATCGTCACGGTCGTGTTGGTCGCCATCGGCACCATCTGGCCCATTCCGTCCGCCATCTATTTCGCCGGCAGCGGTAATGGCAACGTTCTGCGTGCGCCTTCCGCGCCGGAAGATGCGATCCAGAATCTCGGCATCCGCATCCGCCTGCATCAGTTGCCGGCGGCTTACAACAGCCTCGCCAACAAAGCGGAGTTCACTGAATCCGACTTCGACCAGGACGTCACCGGCTTCTATACCAGCCTTCGCACTCAGGCGACCCTTGAGAGCGTCGACGCCCAGCCTCTCCACCAGTCTGACGATCAGGCCGACATGCGCGTCAGGTTCCACTGGATCACTGTCCTTGGTCCCTATGACGATACTCGCGACATCCAGGTCGTACGCAACGGCAATCGCTGGCAGGTGGACTGGCCGCTCGTCAGGCGTCCTTCCGTCCCGGCCCAGGTGATTCCCGTCAACTACCTCCGCTGGGACGTCATCTACTCCGGCTCGACCGATGAGTGGGGCTCGCAGAACGTCGCCGGGCCCAATGTGCGCATCGTCGACATGCGTCCCGTCAACCGCGCCGAAGGCGTCTACGTCCTCGGCGAGTTGCTGAACAACGACGTAGTCCCCGCGTGGGTGGATGTACGCGCCACGCTCGTCGGCAAAGACGGCAACATTCTGGGACGTGAAGACAGCTTCGACATGATCTCGCACCGGCTTCTCCCCAAACAGGTGACGCCTTTCCGCATCCACTTCCCCAATGTCGATCTCTCCCAGGTCGCCAGCATCCGCATGCATCCGGAATCCATCCTTATCTCGGCCTCGGCCGATCCGGTCGTTGAGATTCTCAACCAGAAATACAACGTCCAGCCCATCGCCTCGCTGACCGGCCAGCTTTCCGACCAAAGCGGACAAACCGTCAACTTCGCGCATGTGCTCAGCACGTTCTACGACAGCAATGGAAATGTCGTCTGGGTTTCCGACAGGTACATCGGCCGCGCTCTGCTGCCGCAGAGTCCGGTGGACTTCACCGTCGCGGTCCCCGAAGACCTGGCCCGAAAGATCAGCAGCGAGCGGACAATCGTCGCCACCTATAGCCCGAAAGGAGTCGAGCTGTGAGCCTCGTCCGCTGCCTGCTGCTTGCGGGTTCAGCTCTGGTCGCGAGTCCGTTTCTGCTGGCGCAGAGCCTCAGCATGAATTTGCCCGCCCGCGTCGCTGCAGGCAGTGCGTTTTCCGTCCCCACCAGCGGCAGTGGCCCGGGCACGCTCACCATCGTTGGTCCCGGACAGGCGCTGCGACGCAACGTGCAGCTTGGATCGGCCGTGGCGTTGGCCGCGGGTGTCCTTTACAACGCGGGAGAATACGTCGCCATCCTCTCCGATGGCTCCGATTCGCAGATCGGACTCTTCGAAGTCACGGCGGCGCAGCAGCCTTCGACGCTCAGCTTCCTCGCCGAGCCGTCGCGTCTTCCTGTGGACCTGCAGAACGGCATCAGCGGCACGGTGTACCTCTTCGACGTCTATCACAACCTGATCGTCAGCCCCATGCCGGTTTCCTTCGATCTCTCCGCCTCCTCCGGTCCCTCCCAGACGCGCACCGTCACCACCCGCTACGGTGTGGGCTGGACGCGGATGAATTCCGCGCCTAAAGAAGGCTCGGCGCATTTCGTCGCTCACGCTGGCGATGTTTCCAGCACGCGCGTTATCGATGAGGTCCCCGGCGATCCCTGCAATCTGTCCATGACGGCGACACCGGACGGTGTGAAAGCGAAGCTGCAGACCGCCCCGGTGCGCGACTGTAGCGGCAACCCGGTTCCCGACGGCACGGTGGTGACGTTCACCGCCAGCTACAACGGCATGCAATCCACCGTCGACGTCCCACTCAAGAAAGACATCGCCCAGGTTGAAATGCCCGTTCCTCACGGCGCCACCATCTCTGTGGCCAGCGGAGTGGTCGCCGGCAATCAGATTCGCTGGAGTGGTCAATGATCCGGCACCCCTTACTTTTCGGCTGCGCGCTCGCGCTACCGCTGACCCTCTGCGCTCAGCAAGCCTCGGTGCAGGTGCAGCAGCCCGATCTCCAGGGCTCGCGCCAGCTTGAATCTCTCACGGCAACTTCCGTGGTTCGCGATTATCTTCAGTCCTGGAAAGCCTTCCGCGCTGCGCTCGATCGGAACGCGCCGCGGTTACTCGATCAGGCCTTCGTAGGCACCGCGCGCACGAAGCTGAGCGACACCATCGCTGAGCAGAACAAGCTCGGCATCCACACCCACTATGTGGACCGCGCGCATCGTCTCCAGATTGTCTTCTATTCGCCTGACGGCTTGTCCATCCAGCTTGTCGATCACGTCACCTACGACGAGCAGGTAATGCAGGGCAACACGGTCCTGGCCATGCAGCCGATCCACGCTCGCTGTCTTGTGGTGCTCACGCCCTCGCAGACAAGCTGGCAGGTACGCATCTTTCAGGCGACGGCGGAATAACATCAGCTCCGCGCATCACTTCCCGGTCGCCGGCGTCTGCTCAAAACTCACCAGCGAACTCGGCGCAGGCTGGCCGCACGTCGGCAATCCCTTCTCGATCGCCGATCCCTCTTCCCAGTCATTCCAGGTTTCCACCATCATGAACGGGATCACCTGACCCGCCGGAACATACTTCTGCCACAGATTCATCGTGTCCCGGAAGGTCTGCCCACAGCGCGACGCAATCCGCCGATTCAGTCCCCACGACGCTTTGCTGTCGTTGAACTGTGCCCACGCTCCGCCCACGATGATCTTGCCGGGAAATTTCTGCGCCATCGTCTGGTAAAAGCTGCTCAGATAACCCCGGCCCCAGTGGTTGCCGTCGGCCGCCCAGCCATGCGGCCCCGGATTGATCCACGGATAATAACCGTCGAAATCTTTCGCGTATTGACCAGGAAGGTTCTCGTCAATGAGCCACGGTGCCGGATTCCACTTGTTCACCGCAGCCCGCACCTTGTCCCAGTCCGTGGCATGCCCGCGCGGGAAGACAAAAATCACCGGCCGTCCGCGGTAGGTCAGATACGCGTCGCGCCCGTCCTTCGTCTCCACATAGCTGTCATGGAACATTGTCAGATCCGCGATGGCCGCATCCGTTGCGCCATCCGTTGCATCCGACTCGTCGTACATCACAGCGACATGGAATTTGCTTTTCGCCGCCTGCTTCTCGACCAGCGCATAACTCTGATCGATGAATGGATCGCGGTCTCCGTACCAGTCCACCACGAACGCCGAAATCCCCATCCCCTGCGCGTTCTCGATCTGATCCCGGACCGCATGCGGATCGTGCGACGAATATCCCGCGTCGAGATGGTTCGGCTCTCCGAACCAGCCCTCGTACAACGCCAGCAACTGGGGCGCAGTCCCTGGGGCGGTGTATTGCAGCCGCGGCGGCGACGAGCCCGGGCATCCATGGAGCAGAAAAACCAGAAACAGCGCCGCGGCGCCGGCACGTCCAGGCATAGGAACTCTTTTAGAAGCGTCCTGTTCCCGCGAGGTTGTCGGCTCACATCGGACAGGCAGCCCACTGGCGTAAGCTCCGCATCGGAATCAGCATAGCCGCGGTATTGACCTGGCACTTCGGCCGCGTCTCTGAGCCAAATCCGGCGGTTCATGGTGCCGCTGTTTGCGGCAGCGCGTGAACTTCATTTTCAGGTAGCTGGAGACTCCGGAACGTGTCCAACCTTCCCACGGAAAGTCCGAAGAAGCTGCGCAACCGGATTATCTCCGGAAGTGTCGTCCTGCTCTCCGGCTCCGGCGCCACCACGGCCATCAATCTCGGCTACAACGTCGCGGTTGCCCGTTTCCTCGGCGCCAGCGGTTACGGTCACGTCGCGGTCGTGTATACCATGCTCACGATCGCCTCCGCCGTCACGCTCTCCTTCCAGATTGTTTCCGCCAAGGTGGTGGCGCAGCAGAGCTCCGAGGAGAGCCGCAGCGCCGCCTACCGCTTCCTTCATCGCGGCTCCTGGAGCTGCGGCCTCTTTCTGGCCTGTCTGCTGGTGATCTTCCGGCAATCCGTCGCGGATTATCTCCGTCTGCCCAGTCCCCTGCTCGTCGTCCTGCTCGCGGTGGGCGCCGCATTCTATGTACCTCTGGGCAGCCGGCGCGGCTACGTTCTCGGCGCCCTGGGCTTCCGCAGGCTTGCTGGAAATCTGGTGCTTGAAGGAGCTGCGCGACTCGCCGGTTCGCTGGTCGCAGTCCTGCTCGGCTTCGGCGTCACCGGCGTGGTTGCCGCCAATGCTGGCGCCGAAATCGTCGCGTGGCTGGTCATCCGTCCTGCGCTGGCAGCTTCCGGCCGCAACCCGCTGGGTGGCATGCTCGCCGCTCGCGAGCTGCTGCAGGCTCTGGTGTTCTTCTCCGGCCAGGTGCTCATCAACAACAGCGACATCGTGCTGGTCAAGCACTTCTTTCCTCCGGTCTCCGCTGGCCTCTACGCCGCCATCGCTCTGGTCGGACGCGTCATCTCCTCTTTTTCCTCTGCGATCATGAACGGCATGTTTCCGGTTGTCGCCGGCGCTCGCCGCGAAGAGCGCAGAAACCTTTCCCTCATCGCCACCTCGCTGTTGCTGGTGCTCGGAATCGGCTCTGCCATGGCGCTCGGTCTCCGTCTCGTGCCTCCATCCCTCTGGACGACCTTCTTCGGCTCCGGCTTCCGCATTCCCGGACCTCACGGCATGCCCTACCTGCTGTCGCTCAAGGCCGTCGTTACCATGGTCTTCTCGCTCAGCATCATTGTTATCGCCTACGAGATGTCTTACCGGATCGCCAACACGGCCTGGGTACAGCTGGCCTTCGCCGGCATGGTCATTGCCGTTATTTGCCGCTTCCATTCCTCGTTGCGGGAAGTCCTGCTGATTCAGTTGCTGCTCATGCTTTTGCTGCTCCTTGTGGTCGGCATCCCATTCCTTCTCAGCACGCTTCGCGACACGGGGGCATCTTCAAAAGCAGCATCGCCGGCCATCCGCCTCATCCGCCATGTTTCCGAGGACGAGGTCATCGCGGAGTTCCTCCGCTCCGATTTCGATCATGATGGCTACCGGGATTATCATGAATCCCTGCGCGCCCTTGTCCAGGAGCCAAACCTGGACAGTCCCTCGGAGTGTGCCCTGCGCCGGGCTCTGCTCTTCGTCCGCCATCTCGCTCTCTGGAAGGAAATCCCTGCCAACACCGAATGGTACGAAGTGGAGGTTCGGGAAACCGGCCTCGATCGACTCCGGGTTTTCCCGCGGGCCCAGTGGCGCAAGGTTGCCCGCGGCAGCCTCTGCCTTCCGGACGTGGTGGAGAACCTCACGCGCCAGCCCCTGCAGGACCCCGCAGACCCGTTTGTCCGCAGGATTCAGTCCTTCCGCCAGCGCCTGGCGCGCCCGGAAACCCTTCCGGGAGCCGTACTTCTGATCGGCCGCAATGAATATGAATCCCTGACCATCATCGACGGAAATCACCGCCTGGCGGCCGCCCTCCTCGACAGGCGCGGCCTGCCCTTCCGGATACTCTGCGGGTTGTCTCCCGGCATGAACCAGTGCTGCTGGTATCGCACAAATTTAGTGACCCTTAGCCGTTACGGAAAGAACCGTGTCCGGCATCTTACTTACCATCCGGAGGCCGAGCTCGACCGGCTCTTTGATCGATCCGGGCAGACTTCGTAGCCTTCCGGGCCCCAGCCCGACTTTGGACGCCTGATTGCTTGCCGTTGCTGGAGTGCCTTGGCAGAAAGCTGAAATGTTCGCTCCAAGGAAAGGGACCTAACCAATGTTGATCACAATGCGTGCGGTCACCGTGCATGAAGTTCCCGCCGAGGTGACCGCGTCGGAGGAACGCGCTTTTTTGCGCAACCTGCAGGAATATGTGGAAACCGAACGGCCTCGCCTCGTGCTCGATTGCTCCCAGATACAACGAATCAACAAGCCGACGATGCATCTGCTTCTTTCCTGTCTGGAGGAGGCCATGAAGCGCAACGGAGACGTGCGCCTCGCAGCCCTGCCGCCTGAAGCCCGAACCTCGCCGCAACTCGCCGGGCTTCGCCGTCTCTTTGAGATCTTTCCCACTGTGGCGGAGGCGGTGCACAGCTTTCAGCAGCGTCCGATGGCATTGCCGCCCGGCCTGGAGCTGGACATCCGCGAGCTCAACTCGGAGAGCGCAGCCTGAACGCGCCGCCGGGCGAAGGGCCAATACAGGAAGATCGAGGATAAGTGAATGAACGTTTCGATGGCAGGTTACAGGCGGCAGACGGCACGGCTGATCGCCTGCTCCCTTGCACTTTTGCTGGCCGTGCCGGTCAGCCAGGCAGCAAACCATAAGTTACCCGACGCACCGCAGCCCACGGCGACGCCGGCCCAGACCGCCAATCAGAATCAGTCCAACTCCGCGCAGCAGTCCCAGACCGGTGCAAACAACGGACAGCAGTCTTCCAGTTCGCAGCCGGTGGGCACCGCGGTCGCTCCGCTCATTAAACCGGTGGGCGTAGCCGCATCGCAGCCTGCTGGAGCAGCTATTGCACCGGCCAAACAGCGCCGCATTCGCGTCCTCGCTATCCGCTGGGGCTTGATTCTGGGTGGCGCCATCGCGCTTGGCACCGTCGCCGCAGCCACGATGGGCAGTCCACGCCGGCCTGACTGACTTCCCGTTCGCCGATTTGCCGGGTGTCATTCTGAGCGAACGGGGCCCCAAACGCCTTTCAGTTTGTGGGTGGTGAGTGAAGAATCTGCGTTTTCGATTCCTGCTCATCTCCAAATTTGAAGCAAGGCATAGCGAAACAGCAATTCCACTATCGTTGGGGATCACTCTCATGACTCGCAGCCACCGTTCCCCCCGGCTCATCAGCTTCTCCGGCATCGATGGCGCTGGCAAGAGTACGCAGATCGATAACCTCTGCCGGTGCCTTGAGCAAAACGGCCTGAAATCTCGCCTGCTCACTTTCTGGGACGACGCCGCGTGCCTCAAGTCTGTGCGTGAGGGCGCGGGCCACCGGATCTTTGGCGGCGACCAGGGCGTGGGTAGCCCGGAGAAGCCGATCGAGCGCCGCGACAAGAATGTTCGCTCGCCGCTGATGACCCTCGTGCGGCTCGGCTTGTATTGCCTTGACGCGCTTTCGCTGCGCGCCGCCGCCCGTTGCGCCTTGCTTTCCGGCATCGATGTGGTCATCTTCGATCGTTATATCTTCGATGAGTTGGCCAATCTCGATCTCCGCAATCCCGCGGTGCGGCTCTACGTGCGCGCCATCGCGCGTCTGGTGCCGCGGCCGCAGCTGGCCATCATCCTCGATGTCGATCCCGCCCAGGCGCACGCACGCAAGCCCGAATATCCGCTGCCGTTTCTCCTGGAGAACCGCAGCGCTTATCTCCGCCTCAGCAAATTCCTCGGCTCGATGACCATCATCCCGCCCCTGCCTCTGGAGCAGGCAAAGGCGGAAGTCGTGCGGCACGTCCTGGGCGAGATCTCTGCCCGAAACGTCCGCAGTGGTCCCGAGGCAGGCGCTTGGCCGCGCGGAAGCGCATTCGCTCAGGAGATCCAATCGGACGGGCAGGACGCCCGTCCCATCGCCTCCTGAAGCCCTCCCTGGATGATCTGCCACCGCGCCCTTGCGCAAGATACCAGGAATCACCAATGAGCTGTCATCCTGTGACCCACTCGGGTCTTATCGTGAGTGGGGTAGGCGGAGCAAAGGATCTGTGGTTGCTCTTTTGCCACCCTAAACGCGCGGCCCTACACCGCGCGCTGGAACAATGTCCCGGAAGGATGGCACTACGATCCAGGTTTCTCTGGGCTCTCTGGGATGGAGCTCGCTCTTACTCTCCCATCGAATTCCCGCCCGCCCCGCCCGGAATCTGGTTCATCGGCAGTTCCAGCGCAAACAGCGTCGCGCCATTCGAGTCCGCGTACACCCACAGTCCGTGAAACGCCTGTCGCAGCCCAGGATGCACCACCAGGATCCCCGCCATCAGATCCACCACCTGCTGGCGCGCCTGCGTAGGATCGCGCAGTTGCGCGGCCTCCTCCGCATCGGGAGCATAGTGAATCACAAAATCCAGCGGGCCCAGCTCGGTTGAGGTATCCACCCGCGTGATCTGATATTCCTGCCCATTCGCGCTGAAGGTCATCGGCTGCTGGCCCGGCAGGTTCTGCGGTTGCACCTGCTGCGCCTCGTTGTGCAGCTTCTCGAGGTTCGGACTGGACAGGAAATTCACCGGCGTGACCAGATTGTTGGCGATCTGGTAGTAAAACCAGGCGGCCCACCGATCATGGTTCTGCGCATATTGCCGCGCATGCCTCCAGTACCACACGCCATCCTGCCCCGCCAGCATCAGCGGCTTGGCAAAGAAGCCGGCGAGTTGCCACTGCCCCTGTGGGCTCTGCGCCAGAATCAGCGAGATCTGCTGCGGCTTCGGCACCCCAGTGGCATACACAATTGCCAGCGCGTAATGCCCCTCGGGCAGGCTGGGAAAGTTCAGCACCACCGTCATCGTCGAGCCCGTCGGCGTGCAGAAGAACTGCGCTCCCTGCCCTTGTCCGCCGGCGTCGAAGGCCATCAGATCCTCGACCGTGATGCTCGCCTGCTGGATCAGCGGCTGTAGCGCCTGAGCCGAGCGCTCGATCCCGCTGAAGTCCGCCGCGACCGACGCCAGCGTGTCGTTCTGCAGCCCGGCAATGTCGCTGCTCTGCACTTCACCAATCAGCGTACGTGCAGCCTGCTCGTACTGCTGCCTCTGCGCGGCCGTCATCTGCGCCTGCAGCGTGCACGGATCGCCATACGCCGCCGGCATCAGCAGCGCACCGGACAACGCAAGCAGCAACAGGCCACCGCTATACCTCAGGACCTGCTTCAGAAATCGTTCCATGGACACGTTCTCCCGCACACATCGCCCCTGGGCCGTCGTGGGTCCTTTATGAGATGCAATTTCCGTCCCCCTGGCTGGCGACCTCCGCACCTGGTTTTTGGGCTGTGGCAGAAGCCCCGGCCTTAAAGCCGGGGAACGGGCACTTGAAAGGAAGGGCCCTGAGGCCCGGCCTTTTCATAGGTAAGGAGGAGTTCGACTTCGGCAACTACCATCTTGCACGCACACCGCCCCCAACGAATCCCTCTGCGATCTCCGTGTTCTCCGTGGTGAAAAGCGTTCCCGCTTACTTCGCCAAATGCCGCCGGTAGATCGTCGCCAGTTCACCGAACGCACGAAAGAAGTCCGTTGCCCGCACCTTCGACCCCTGGACGTCGCTCCACTCCGGCAGAGGATACTCGTACATCTCCGCTACGAGCTCGCGCGAATCGCCGTGATGAAACGCCAGATACCGTGCCAGAATCTCCACATCGAAAATCCAGCGCGAATGAAACGGCTCCGCCAGCACCTGCCGCAGCTCCGGCGTAATGCGAAACAGCTTCGCGCCGCACTGCGTGTCGTACACCGGCAGGTGCAGCAGCACCGAGACTGCTGTGGCGAAACAACGGCCCAGATAATGGCGCAGCGGCTGGCGGTGAATCTGGTGTCCCAGCAACCGCACCCGCGCTCCCAGCACCAGATGCAGTTCCGGGCGCACCGCCATCAGATCCAGAAATTTCCGAATCTCTTCAAGCGGTGTGGCCAGATCCGCGTCCCAGAATCCCGTCACTGCGGACTGCCCCTCGGCAATCGCCTGCAGCATCCCCTGCCGCACCGCTTCTGCCTTGCCGCGGTTCGGCTGTTGATCGAAGAGGCTCACCCGCTCCGGAAATCGCTCCCGCACCCCTTCCACGACTGCCAGAGTTCGGTCGCGGCTGCCGTCGTTCACAAACAGCAGGCGCACCCCATGGCTGATTTCGCTGCGCAGAAAAGCCTCGTACGCATCTACGCGCAGCCGCGTCGCCTCGTTGTAGCAGGGGATGACGACTGTGCACGGTTCCGCGATTCTGGCCGTTTCGCTTTCCAGTAGGATTCCCTCGGCCATCGTGCCCACAGTCGCTCCACGATCACTGGTTCCTAAAGATTCCTCAGTATAGCTCTGCTGTTGCCTCGCTCCGCCGCGCCAATCTGAGCCGCGCCGGCATTCTCTCGCGCGAGGCAGCCATATAAAATCAGGAGTCGGCCCATTCTCGTTTCGCTGCGGCCATCCTGCCTTTCGCCGTGCTGCGAGCCGCTTTGCCAGGAGTTTGAACATGGACCTTCGAGGAGTTTCGCTGATCGCCGGCGGCGAGGCTGCCAAAGCTGGAGCCGAGTTTCGCGCCATCAATCCAGCAACCGGATCAGCCATCGATCCACCCTTTTTCTCGGCGACCGAGGACGACGTCGATCGCGCTGCTCGCGCCGCCTACGATGCGTTCCTCCTCTGGCGCAAGCGCAGCGCCCGCGAGCGCGCCCGTCTGTTGCGCACCATCGCCGACGGTCTCGACGCGGCCATGCCCGAACTCGTCGCACGCGCACAGATGGAAACCGCGCTGCCCGAAGCGCGCCTCCAGGGGGAAACCAAACGAACCAGCGGCCAATGCCGGATGTTCGCCGATGTCATCGAAGAAGGTTCCTGGGTCGGTGCTCGCATCGACACCGCCCTGCCCGACCGCAAACCGCTGCCCCGTCCCGACATCCGTTCCATGCTGCAGCCCATTGGCCCCGTCGCCGTCTTCGGCGCCAGCAATTTCCCTCTCGCCTATTCTGTCGCTGGCGGCGATACCGCCTCCGCTCTCGCCGCCGGCAATTCCGTCATCGTCAAAGCCCATCCCGCGCACCCCGGCACCAGCGAGATCGTCGCCCGCATCATCATCCAGAGCATTCGGGACACCGGCGCACCCGAAGGCGTCTTCTCCATGCTCTACGATCAGGGATTCGCCGTGGGACAGGCGCTCGTTCAGCACCCGCTCGTCCGCGCCGTCGGCTTCACCGGCTCGCGCAACGGCGGCCGCGCCCTCATGGACCTTGCCGCCCAGCGCCCTGAGCCAATTCCCTGCTTTGCGGAAATGGGCAGCACCAATCCGGTCTTCATCCTCTCCGGCGCATTGAAGCAGCAGGGCAATCGGCTCGCCTCTGGTCTCTTCGGCTCCTTCACCCTCGGCGCGGGCCAGTTCTGCACCAAGCCCGGCATGGTCTTTGTGCCTGAGCAGCAGGAAACCTCGCCGCTCCTCGCCGAGCTGTGCCGCCTCACCGGCGAAAGCGCCGCCTTCACGCTGCTCACGCCCGGCATCGCCGCCAACTATACGCGCTCACTCCAGGCCCGCAGCGAAGAATCCGGCCTGGCCATGCAGCAGGCAAGGCCCTCCGCCGGAACCTGCGCCGTCTCCGCGGCGCTCCTCGAAACTGAGATCGACGCCTTCCTCGACCATCCGGAATGGAGCCAGGAAGTCTTCGGCCCCACCTCGCTCGTCATCCGCTATCAGCAACGCGACGCGATGCTGCGCGCCGCCGAAGAGCTGGAGGGCCACCTGACCGCAACTGTCTGGGGTACCGAAGCCGATCTCGCCGAATACGCCGACCTCATCGCTATCCTCGAGCGCAAGGCCGGCCGTCTGATCTTCAACGGCTTCCCCACCGGCCTCGAAGTCTCCGACGCGATTATCCACGGTGGACCGTATCCGGCTTGCTCCGACAGCCGCTTCACCGCGGTTGGCAGCCGCGCCATTTTGCGCTTTGCCCGGCCCGTCTGCTATCAGGGATTCCCCGAAGCCTCGTTGCCCGGCGAGCTGCGCAACGCCAACCCGCTGCGCATCCTGCGCATGATCAATGGCAGCACCACGCGTGACACCATCAACGGATAGCCTGAACAGACACTCCTGCACACTGAGGATGGCAAAAAATGGGAGCTGTCATTCTGAGCAAGCGCGTTTGGGGCCCCGCTTACGATTTCATCGTGAGCGGGGTAAGCGGGGCGGAGGATCTGCGGTTGTTGTTCGTATTTCAACCCATGCGGACCGGAATGTTAACCTTGGCGCTTCAGACTCTGAAACCTGCATGACCACCCTTGATCTCTGCTCTTACCTCGGTCTCGGCGCGACCGGCGCTGTGACCATCAATCTGCTGCTGGGCATGATGATGTCGCTCCGCTATAGCCCTGTCCGGCATTGGCCTCATCGACACATCAACCTCTTCGATCTGCACCAGTGGACAGCTTACGCCGCCGTGACGCTCACCCTCACGCACCCACTGGTCCTGCTCTTCGTTCGCGCCCCGCGTTTTCGCGTCTTCGACATCGTCTTTCCCATCCACTCGCCCCTCCAGCCGAAGATCAACCTGTCCGGCGCCGCCGCCCTCTATTTGCTGCTGCTCGTCTTCCTCAGTTCCCTGTTGCGGCTGCGCATCGGTCGTCCCATCTGGCGCAATCTGCACTATCTCGTCTTTCCTGCGGCCGTGCTGATCTTCCTGCACAGCATCCTCACCGACCCCAACCTCACCAATGGCCATCCCGACCTGCTGGATGGCGGCAAAGTCTTCATCGAAATCTGCACCCTGCTCAGCGTCGTGGCCGTCATGGTGCGCTGGCGCCTGCGCGGTCAGGGACTGCGCCCGCGCCGTGTGGCGATCGCCGGGCAAGTTGCCGAGCCGGCGCATGAACCGGTCGCCTGAACGCCAGCGCCTGCGTATTCAGCCGGGACTCCTCGCCCGTGCTATGCTCCTCCGCGTGACCCTGCCCGCTCACGCCTGGACCGTTTTCGAGGACGGCGCCACCGTCGGCTCCCGCGGATCGGAGTCCGGGCTCATCCTCCTCGATGAGGAGTACGATCAGGCATCTCGCATCACCCTCGAGCAAGCGGTGAGCACCGCTCCTTTCGCTATCACCTGCGGCGTGTATGGACGTTTCTTCCACACCCGCTTTTTCGACTCCGAAACCGTGGCACGGAACGAATACGCCGCCATGAAGGACGTCCTGCAGCAAATCGTCGACGGCTTCGATTCTGAAGACGCCCGGACAAAAGACCTCGCCCGCCAGGCCGTCGAGGGGTTCCTGGACAGATTTCCCACCTGACCCCGGATCGCCCCGACTCGGTGCTCAAAAGCACCCGCGCCAATTGCCCTGAAATCTGCGAAACGACGAATCGCCCGGATGTCCGGACCCTGCAATCTCCTGAGCGCCGGAGGCGCAATGCTATAGGGACCTGTCCGATGCCGGCTGAGGCAACGCTTGCCTGCCGCCGCTCGCGCCCGGGCTATCTGCGCGGTGGCCGCTTTCGCTGAAGTGGAACTGCTGTCAGGTAGGGGATACAGAGGAGGAAACTTGCTGCGGGTGGCTGAGGGGGGTGCAACAAAGAGACAGGACGAAAGCGGCTGCCCACGCAGGTTTCATTGGACGTTCTCCATCTCTCCGGAGATGCTTGCGGCGGAACGAAACCCCGCGATCTCCGCCAAAACACCGAAAAAGGGATTTGTCCACAGACCTACGGCCACGGCACCCACACGCACGCCACGGTTTGGAAGCAATATCTGGTGCAGTTGCTCCAGGAGTCGGCGAAGAAGTAGCGTTACACCAGCCGGGCAAACTTCTCGCGCCGCTTCTCCCATTCCTCCGTCGAGAACAGTCGCGGCCCGACCTCGATCAGGCGCGGGATCATCTCGAAAACCGCGACCGGGCTCCAGCGCGTGCCTGCGCGCGTGCGGAACCCCTTCTCGTTCAGGTCGCTGGCGATCATCGAGAAGGGGAAATCCTGAACCAGCATCTCCATCATGGTCAGGAGCGCCTGGTTTTCATTGGGGTCGATCTCGAGCCGCTGGCAATCGGCCGAGATACGCAGCCCGTAGGGAATCTCCTCCGCAAAGACTCCGGCGCCCGGGGCTTCCTGGTCAGGCAGTTCGCGCCGCCATTCCAGGCTGATCAACTGCCACCCGGCTGCCCGCCGCTGGTGCATCACCTCCTCGGCCACCGGGCCGGAAACCACGTCACGCACCCGCTCGAAATAAGCCATCACACGCCTCCGCACACCCATAGAGCATGTCGCGGGCCGTCCCGAGAGCCGTTTGCTCACATGCCGCATGTTGGTCTAAGTGTGCGTAAATCAATGCGCTGGCTCATTCCTGTCCTGGCTCCTGTCCAGTATGCGCCTCAGCCCCGGTGTCCATTTTCGAGAAACCGTGTCCGCTTCCGGAGCGAGTCCCGGACTCTGGACTCTGTGCTATCCTGGTTCCCGGTCCCTGGGTATTTCCCCAAGCGAGGCATGATGCGAATTCCACTGCGTTCCCTGATGCTGACTGCCGCTCTGCTGGCCGTTGCTCCCTTTGCCCTGTACGCCGCGGCAACCAATCACGATCCACGCCTGGCGGGCTCCTACACCTTCCAGCGCGGAGGATGGACCTACGTTCACCTCCAGGGATCGCCCGCCGATATTGGCTACCAGCACGGCTATCTGCTCGGGCCGCGCATCCTCGACAACCTCCACGTCTATCAGGTCGAGACCCTCCACAACACCAAACGCCCCTGGCAGTTCTACCGCGACGCTTCGAAGAACATGCTCTGGCCGCACATTCCCCTGGAGTACCGGCAGGAGATGCAGGGCATTGCCGCAGGCGCGCAGGCGCGCGGCGTCCACGTGGATGTGTGGGACATCGTCGCCCTGAATGCAATGGAAGAGCTGCCCGGCTACTACGTTCCGTGGCTCGACAAGCAGCAGCACAAGGCGATCCCCGCCGGCGCGCACCCGCAAGATCACTGCAGCGCCTTCATCGCCACCGGCAGCTACACGAAGGACGGCAAGATCGTGATGGCCCACAACAACTGGTCGCCCTACGAGGAAGGCGAGCGCTGGACCATGATCTTCGACATCGTGCCCACGCACGGGCATCGCCTCATCCAGGACGGCGAGCCGGGCGTTATCGTCAGCGACGACGACTTCGGCATCAACGACGCCGGTATCATGAGCACCGAAACGACGATCTCGGCCTTTGAGGGATGGAACCCCAGCGGCATTCCGGAGTTCGTCCGCGCGCGCATGGCGCTGCAGTACGCAAACACCATCGATCAGTACGTCGCGCTGATGGAAAAGGGCAACAACGGCGGCTATGCCAACGACTGGCTCGTCGGCGACCGCAAGACCGGCGAGATCGCCTATCTCGAACTGGGCCTGAAGCACGTCCACCTGTGGCGCAGCAAGGACGGCTACTTCGTCAGCTCGAACTTCGCGCGCGATCCCGACGTGCTGCGCGACGAGACGCCCGGCTTTAATTACAACAATCTGTCTGTGTCGTCGAATGCGCGGCGCGTGCGCTGGCTGCAGCTCATGGAGCAGTACAAGGGCAAGATCGACGTCCAGCTCGCGGAGCAGTTCGAGTCCGACCATCTCGACTCCTGGACACACAAGCAGGGCCCCGACCAGCGGACCCTCTGCGGGCACGTGGATCAGTCGCCG